>JAAZGC010000096.1 GCA_012511425.1 Clostridiales bacterium
ATGCCAAAGATGCAAGGCTCAATTTCGAGGACTTTTCTCCCATTGCAAGCGAGGCGTTTTGGAAACTCAGATAAAAAACAAGTCTCTGTCAAAGGGCGGTGGTTTTATCCATCGCCCTTTTATATATGCACCTTTAAAACCCGTTGGTTTTGAGCAAATAATTTGCTTACCTCTTGACTAATCGCTTATTCTCTGATATTATTTAAGTGAAAGAACCCGGCAATTAAGGGAATCGGGGATTTTTGATTTTCATGGAGGAATAACTTTGAAAAAGATATATATCGTAACGGGCGCAGCCGGATTTCTGGGCAACAATATCATAAGGAAGCTTGAGCAGAACAAAGACAACGAAATTCGGGCGCTGGTCCTGCCGCAGGAAAAAACCGTTTCTCTTGAAGGTCTGAACTGTAAGATATACAAAGGAGACGTCACAAAAAAAGAATCCCTCGACGAAATATTTAATATCGGCGAAAGCGATGCGGAGATATATGTAATCCACTGCGCCGCCATTGTGTATATCAAAACCAAGTATAACCCCAAAGTCTATGACGTCAACGTAGGCGCACCAAGAATGTCGCCGTGAAGGTATCGGAAATCAACGCAAAATTGGTCTATGTAAGCTCGGTTCATGCGATTTGGGAAAAGCCGAACGGAGATGTGATAACCGAAATAAAAGATTTCGATCCCGATAAAGTCGTCGGACAGTATGCCAAAACAAAAGCCGAAGCCGCAAAATATATCCTCGAAGCGGCAGAAAAGAACGGCTTAAATGCCTGTATCGTCCATCCGTCCGGAATGATCGGTCCGAATGATTTCAGCAACGGACATGCAACTCAGCTTATGGTTGATGTTGCAAACAGAAAACTGACCGCCTGCGTAAAAGGCGGATATGATTTCGCAGATGTAAGGGATGTGGCGGACGGCGTTATTTCCGCCTGCGAAAAGGGCAAAAAAGGTGAATGCTATATCCTTTCCAACAGATATATCGAGATAAAAGAGCTGCTCGACCTCACAAGCGAAGTATGCGGCACGAAAAAAGTCAAAACGGTATTGCCGATGTGGTTTGCAAAAGGCTCGGCTGCTCTTGCGGAATTGTATTATGCGATTTTGAAGCAGCCGCCTTTGTATACGAGATATTCTCTTTACACATTAACTTCTAACTCGAATTTCTCAAACGCAAAAGCCCGGAAGGAGCTGGGATACAGCGTCAGAGATCTGAGAGAAACCGTTGCGGACACGGTAAAATGGCTGAAAGAACAGGGAAGAATCAAATAATTCCGGAACAAAAAAGTCCCGTTTTTACGGGGCTTTTTTTATGTCGATAATTTGACGAAACAGCTTTGCAAGATCGGAAAATCAATCAAAAGTCAGCTCCCAGCCGAAACCTTTAAGATCATCAATTTCAATGCCCGGAGCCGCGGCGGCAGAGAGATAAAGGGGAGCTCCGCTGTCGGGACCGCCGCCGAACATATCGGCAAAACGGCGCCATTTTTCCGGAAACTCCGCACCCGGAAGACCCCTGACAAACGTCGGGACCATTCCCAGCTTTTTTTTATACCATCCGACGAGAGACTCTGTCGCCGGCAATGTTGCGACAATATCGGCACCGCCGTCAAAAGCGTCGTCAATCAGCCGGCGTCCGATCATTGCCGCAAGTCCCTGCCCCCGGTATTCCGGATATGTCGCCATTGCATAAATATACGAACATTTCCGGGATTTTGCGGCAACTCCCGGCAGACAGTATCCGGCAGA
>JAAZGC010000097.1 GCA_012511425.1 Clostridiales bacterium
ATATAATAGTCGTCCACACCGGCTCGGCGGCAAAGCTCACCCGCAAAGAAGCGATGGATCTCGCCCGGGACACCCTAACGACAGCTCTCGATGAAATCCCCGACAACGGCGTAATAATTGGGCTTGAAACGATGGGCAAGCAGAATCAGCTCGGCACTCTTGACGAAGTCATAGAGCTGTGCAAACTTTCTTCCCGTCTCGCCCCGGTAGTTGATTTCGGTCATATCAATGCATACAATGTCGGCAACTACTTCAACACCGAAGACGATTACAAGCGGATTTTCGATAAAATTTCCTCCGAACTCGGCGCCGATGCGGCGAAGAATCTGCATTGTCACTTTTCAAAGATAGAATATACGAATAAAGGCGAAAAAAAGCATCTCACCTTCGCCGACACCGTCTTCGGCCCTCCATACAAGCCGCTTGCGCGGGTCATAGCCGACGAGAAACTGACTCCCTGCATAATCTGCGAATCGGACGGCACACAGGCGGAAGATGCGCTTGCTTTCAAAAACATATATAATGAATACATAAAGGGGGACTGACATGGACAAGGTGAAAAAGGTACAGTCGGCGCTCGGAGAAAACGCAGCGGCGTTCGACTGTATCCTGGTCAGCAGTCAGGTGAATCAGCGCTATATCACCGGTTTTGATTTTGAGGACGGCTATGTCGTCATCGGGCGCGATTTCTGCGTGCTGCTGACCGATTCAAGATATATAGAAGCGGCGAAACTGAGCGCCGCCCCCGGGGTTGACGTCAGATGCATGAGCGGCAGCTTCGCGGCAATGCTCGACGGCATAATGTCGGATCACGGCGTAAAAACCGTCGGATATGAAGAAACCCGCATCTCCTGCGCTTCAAAGGACCGGCTCGGCAGCCAGCTTTCCGGACGAGAACTTGTGCCGACGGACAGGCTTATCGAAAAATGCCGCTGCATTAAAACGGCGGATGAAATCGAACGGATCATAAAGGCTCAGCGGATAGCCGAAGCCGCTTTTGACCATATCCTCGGGTTTATCAATCCCGACCGCACCGAAAAAGAGGTGGCTCTTGAGCTGGAATTTTATATGCGCCGCCACGGCGCGGAAAAGGCGAGCTTCAGCGTCATAGCGGTATCCGGCACCGCATCCTCCCGCCCGCACGGCGTCCCGCGCGATATAAAGCTTGAAAAAGGCTTTCTGACGATGGATTTCGGTGCGACATATGAAGGCTATATGTCCGACATGACCCGAACCGTCTGCATCGGCCGCGCCGACGACGAGATGAAGAAGATTTACAATACCGTCCTTAGCGCCCAGCTTGCGGCGCTCGATGAGATAAAGGCGGGCGCCGATAACGGTCATGTCGATGAAACTGCCCGCAGCATCATCCGCGACGCCGGTTACGGAGAATATTTCGGTCACGGCCTAGGCCACGGCGTCGGAATGGAAATTCACGAAGCCCCGAGCCTTTCCTCCGGAGCCAAGGGAGAGACGCTTAAATCAGGTCAGGTAGTGACCTGCGAGCCGGGAATATACATCGAAGGCCGCTTCGGTGTCCGGATAGAGGACATGGGAGCAGTCGAAGACGGCGGATTCAACAACTTTACGAAGGCTCCGAAAGAGCTGATCGAGCTTTGAAAGCTTATACGACAATAAATGGAAAGATACGAATTAAAGAGATTTATCACTTTTGAGCAGTACCTGATACTGCGTTCAAGGGTAAAGGCGCTGATGAAAACAGACCCTTACTCAAGACCGTCGGGCGACTATATTGTCTCAAACCTCTATTTCGACGACATTCATGACAGCGCATACAACGAAAAGCTTGACGGCGTCCGAATGCGGAACAAATACAGGATACGCAGCTACAACGGCGACGACAGCTATATAGTCCTCGAGTGCAAAGCGAAGCAGGGAGACAGGATAAACAAGCGCCAGCATCGCATAACGGTTGAAACATTAAATCGTCTGTACGAAGGCGACATAACCTGCTTTGACGAATATGACAGCGATCTTTGCCGGGAAGTTTCGGCAAAAATGCGATCCTGCGGTCTTGCTCCGAAGGTAGGGGTAATCTATCGGCGGGAAGCATACACATATCCGATATGCGAAACCAGGGTTACTTTTGACATGGATCTCCATGCCGCAAGCGATCTTAAAATGTTCGGCGGCTCTGCCGGCGTGCCGGTGTTTTCACAGCAGCGCGGCATAATGGAAATAAAATACAACGATTTTATTCCGCAGCATATAGTTTCGGTAATAAAATCCGACGCGCCCAAGATGGCGCTGTCAAAATACTGTCTCTGCCGCGAGCGGCTGAACGGCGGGATCGAGTAAGCAATTTTAATAAAATACAACTTCGAAAGGTTCCAAACATGAAACAACTTATTGACGCCTTCAGAGAAAGTGTTCAGCAGTCAGGCATCCAGCTGACTCTGTCACCGCAGTTCATTCTCCTCTGCCTTTTGACCGCCCTCGTCTGCACGGCTATCATAGCCGCAGTCTACCGCTTCTTTTACAGAGGCGCATGCTACAGTGCGAACTTCAACATTCTTTTGGTTATGAGCGGCATAGTCACCACTTTTGCGATGATGACGCTCTCCGCCAACCTCGTTCTCAGCCTCGGCATGGTCGGCGCGCTGTCCATCGTCCGTTTTCGTTCGGCGCTCAAAGATCCGCTTGACGTCGGTTTCCTCTTCTGGTCGATAACCGTCGGAATCGCCTGCGGCGCAGGTCTGTTCACCTATTCGATACTCTGCACCCTCTTTATCGCTGTTCTGTATATCGTGATGACGCTCATCAAGTCCGGCGTCCACAGCTACCTTCTCGTTATAAATTACGACACCTCCGCGGAAGCGGCAGTAGCGGCCGCCGTAAAAGAGATCGGCTGCAGGACAAAAACAAAATCCTTTACCAGAACCAAGGAAAGCTCGGAGCTCACCGTTCAGCTCATTATGGGCAAGGAAAACACAACTATCGCCGATTCGATAGAAAAGGTCAGCGGCGTCAATTCAACCATGCTCGTCGAATACACCGGAGATGTCTGATACTTATAATAAAACAAAAAGGCGCCCCGAAAAAGCCGACCACCCATACAGAAGTATTTAATATGTAACCGAAAGGTTGTGTAGGAAAGCCTACGCAGCCTTTCTTTTTCTGTCGTAAACCATACTGTCAGCGACAGCAGTTGCAGCTGCGACATTGAAGCGGAAGCAAATGTCAATCTGCTGTGTTCTGTGTCCGCTGGACTTGTCGGGTGCATATACGACAATCTTTTCAATAAATTCGTGCATAATTTCGGGAGTGAGCTTCGGAATTTCAGAATACTTACGCACTATTCCGATAAACTGAGCCGTGTCAGCGTTTTTCTGCTCCCTCGCTTCAATAAACTGAGATAATTCGGGGATAATCTGTCGAAGCTCCTTTTGTTCAGTTTCGTAATTCTTCGACATCATTTCAAAACGCTCATCGGAAAGCTTGCCAGATACATTATCCTCATAAAGTCTTGTAAACAGCTTGTCCAGTACGGCAACTCGCTTTTCCGACTGAGTAAGCCTTTTCTTTGCGGCTTTCAATTCTGCGGACTGCTGTTTTTGAGAACATTCATAGGCAGACTGTAAGAAATCTGCTTCATTCTCCCTGACGAAAGTTGTCATCTTCCTCAGTTCTGATAATACGATTTCTTCCAATACAACAGTACGGATAAAATGTGCAGAGCAATCGTCTTTGTCCGCTGAATAAGTTGAGCACTTCAAATGCTCTTGGTCAGCGTTAAGACTTTTGGAACGACAGAGATACATTTTCTTGCCGCAGTCAGCGCAGTAAACCATTCCCGAAAAAGGATTGACTTCTTCCTGATGCTGAAGCTTTCTCTTGTTTTTGCGAAGCTCCTGAACCAAATCAAAATCTTCTTTAGAAATAATCGCTTCGTGTGTATTTTCAAAAATTGCCCAATCCTCTTTAGGATTTTCAATCTTTTTCTTACACTTATAGGATTTCTTTCTGGTCCTGAAATTTACTGTATGCCCAACATATTCAAGCTTTTCGAGTAAATCCGCTATCGTTCTCTGTGCCCAGCGATACGGTTTGGCACAAGTAATGTTTCCCGATTTTGTCAGTTCTGTGTAGGCAGTAGGCGTAAGAACTTTATCCTCAGTCAGTATTCTTGCAATCTGAGTCGGGCCGTATCCGTCAATGCAAAGCTGAAAAATTCTGCGGACAACCTCTGCGGCTTCCTCGTCAATCTCCCATACATTCTTGTCTGCTTCAGATTTTTTGTAGCCGTAAGGCGGAATTGTGGTGAGTGGCTTTCCCGACTGTCCTTTCGCCTTGAAAACTGCCTTAATCTTCTTTGAGCAGTCACGGGCGTACCAGTCGTTAAAGACGTTCTTGAAAACCATCATTTCATTTTCGCTACGCAGAGTATCAATGTTGTCGTTGATAGCAATATACCGAACATCGTAGTCGGGAAGCACCATTTCAATATACTGACCTGTCATCAGATAATCTCTGCCGAAACGTGACAAGTCTTCTTGTGTCAAGTAGGGACTAAAAAAATATTGAGAATTTACAAGCCGTTCATAGGTGGACAACCACCCGTGAACGGCTTGCGTTTTCTCTATGCTCTTTTGCCGTTCTTTGTGCGACGCTTCTTATACGCCGTCTCAAACGCCTCCATCATTGGAGTGACCGGTAGCTCGTTGTCAGGCTTGGACAGATACTCGAACCGGATGCCATTCTCTCTGAACTTTCGCTCAAACCTCATGAAAGAGGAAGTGTCCCGGCTGATCCGCGAGGTGTCGCGGGTGAGGATCGTGCCGATGCCCTGACGCTTGGCTTCATTCAGAAGGAAGTCCATGATGCCTTCTGTATGGACGCCGGAGATGCCGTCTGCCGCCACCGCAGCAGCAACTTCATAACCCTTGTCCTTTGCATAGCGTTCCAGCTCTTCCCGCTGGTTTGTTGCCGCAAGCTGATCTGCACAGGCAACACGGATATAAAGAAATACTTTCATTTGGCTTCTCCTTCTGATGTA
>JAAZGC010000009.1 GCA_012511425.1 Clostridiales bacterium
ACTCCCGATATCTTGTATTTTGACATTAAAGCTTCCGCTTCATAAACGTAATTATCGGGTGAAAGGAAGAAGGGATTTTGAATAACGCCGTTTTCCGAACGCTTAACTCTCAGAACATTGTCAACCTGATTTTCGATGGACATGTTCTTATGTATTACGCCGACTCCGCCTTCTCTTGCTATTGCAATAGCAAGGTTTGCTTCGGTAACCGTATCCATTGCCGCCGACATCATCGGTATATTCAGCTTTATTGTTTTGGTCAGTCTTGTGCCGAGTTTTACCTGGTTCGGCAGAATGTCGCTTCTGCGGGGAATCAGCAGCACATCGTCGAAAGTGAGCCCTTCTTTAACGAATTTCTCGGCCGGATTGAGATTTACCATTTGCTTTTCCTTTCATTCCAAACTCGTTTTTCAAATAATCAATAATTAATTATATCATATTCGGGGTAATATGTCAATTGATATCATCAACAAAACGATGTCATATTGAAATAGATGTTTTTGTAATAATTCAGATTCCGGCAAGGAGCGTAAAGAGATGTGCGAATATCATGTCGCGGTTCAAGGCTCTGCAGTAGAGCATATCATGCCTTCCGTCGTCAAAGCTGTATGTTCCGTCGAGCGTTACAATCGGAGCGGGTTTTATTACGATATCCTCCGAATTCGGACAGATGAGAGCTGCGATAGCAGAGATATCCCAAATTACCTTCGACCAGCACATTCCTCCGCCGTAACCGTCAACAATGTTAACAAGATAGTCGCAAAGCGGATTTTTCCCGCCGAGATAATACTTCAGCTCGGGGATGGTCGTCGCAAGGTGGTCGACAACTCCGGCACAAGGCAGCTGTAAAAGGTGTACACCCGAATCGAATATGACTTTTGAAGCAAAGATATCCTGAATCAGGTTGAATTCCTTTGTGTGCGGCCAGTTATGAGCGGTGCCGCCGAGCCAGATAATTGCGATTTTGTCTATAATATCAGGCGCCTTGACTATCGCCGATGCAACATTGGTTATGGCGCCTATCGCCGCCACGTAAAGGATATCTTCGCTTTCCCTCGCCGTTCTTATGATATTATCGGCAGCTTCAGACTCGACAGGAACGGAGACACTCTTCATATACTCCCGGCTGCCCTTGTAAACAGGCCGGTTTTGACCGGTCAGCTTCATTATATTAAGGATTTCGCTGTAGCTCTTCTCCATCCCGTCTTCCGGACCGTTTGAGCGGTTATTGTGAAAAGGAGCGGCATTAACCGACAATAGCTCGACCTTTGACTGATCACACAGCAGCGCCCATGCAAGTGCGAACTGGTCGTCTACTTCGTTGTAAGCATCGGTATCAAGTATAAGTCTTTTTTTGATACCTGTATTTCTGACTTGAGAAAGCAGTTCCCGGATATTTATTTTTGCCATTGGTATCACCTCAGAATCTGAAAAAAGCTCTCGTGTTATTATAACAGATATCTGTTACAAGCTGTGCCAAAGAATCGATGTCAGCGGGATAAAGCCCCTTATCGACCCATTCGCCGATAAGACCGCAAAGAATACGGCGGAAATATTCGTGCCTGGGATAGCTGATGAAACTGCGGCTGTCGGTGAGCATTCCGAGGAAAGAGCCGAATGCTGACATATTTGCCAGATTCTTCATCTGCTCTCTCATTCCGTCGATATGGTCGTTGAACCACCAGGCGCTTCCCTGCATTATTCTCGGGAGTCTTGTACCGTCGGACGACTGGAAAGCACCGATAAGCGCAGCAACCGCGGCGTTATCGTTCGGATTGATCGAATATATAACCGTTCTCGGCAGCTCGGTTTCTTTTATTATTTCGCCTAAAAGCCGGGTAAGCTCGGTGATGCTCTGGCGCCCGCCGATTATATCATATCCGGTATCCGGCCCCAGCGCCTTGAACATTGCGGGATTTACATTGCGGAGCACGGCAAAGTGAATCTGCATTACCCAGCCGCGGCGATTGTATTCACCGGCGAAGAATTTCAGCAAATGCGTACGGATTGCATCCGCTTCTTCAAAGCTTACTCCGGTTCCGTTTGATTCGAGAGCTTTTTTGAATATCGAATCGAGTTCGGATTCGCCAACTATTTTAAAAGGCACGGTCTCATCAATGCCATGATCCGCAACGCGACAGCCGTTTTCTTCAAAGAAATCGAGGCGATTGAGATAAGCTTTTTTCAGAGAAGTAAGATCGGTAATCGGAACACCGGAGGCTTCGTCAAGTTTCGAGATATAATCACGGTATCCGGCTCTGTCGCAGTTAAGCCCTTTATCGGGACGCCAGGCAGGCAGCACTTTTACAGGGAAAGCTGCATCTTCCCGGATTGCTTTGTGATATTCGAGATTGTCGATCGGGTCATCCGTCGTGCAGAGAATCTCGACCCCGGATTGCCTGATTATGCTCTTTACCGACATATCACCTTTGGTAAGCCGGTTTGATGTCAGCTTCCAGACGGCTTCTGCAGTTTTTTCGTTAAGGATTCCGTTGTAGCCGAAATATGTCTTGAGTTCAAGGTGTGACCAATGGTACAGCGGATTGCCTATGAGACTCGGCATACAGGAGGCATATGCCTTGAATTTATCGTAATCGGAAGCGCTGCCGGTAATGAATTCTTCATCGATTCCGCAGGAACGCATGGCGCGCCATTTGTAGTGATCGCCGCTGAGCCAAAGCTCGGTTATATTCGAATATTGGCGGTCTTCGGCTATTTCACGCGGAGGTACATGGCAATGATAATCAATGATGGGCAGCTTAGCGGCATATTCGTGATAAAGCAGTCTTGCCATATAGCTGTTGAGCAGGAAGTTTTTGCCCATGAATCTTTTCGGTTTGTTTTTCATATCTGTTAATCTCACTTTCTTTGGTTTAAACTCATTTTTATAAAGTCAAGTGTATTATTGAGCTTGTCGAGATCGGCTGAACCTTCTTCGCGTACAACCTGCGCTTGAAGGGTAAGAGAACCGTGATATCTCATTTTTATTGAAGAAATTAAGGATTTAAAATCGATTGTACCTTCATGCGGATGCAAAATAGGTCTTAATGCCGCAAAACTCATCACGGGACCTGTGTAATCGGAAATATGCAGGTGTATTACCGAGCCATTATCCACCATTTCGGAAGATGCAAACTTTGAAAGCTGGTCATGAAGCCCGCCGAAACGGGTATCAAAGATGAATTTCTGATTTGGATACTTCTCGCTGATCATCGCCCATCGGGTTAACGGATCGGAGGCGGAGCAAGGGACATTTTCTATCAGTATTTCTATTCCCGAATCATGCGCAGCCTCAAGAACTGCAGAACAGGCTTCAAGATTGCGTTCGAATCTGCTGGCCGAAGTAACTCCTCCCCAAAGGTGAAGGACTGCTCGCCCGGAACCGAGGCTCGAAGCAAAAGCCAGATCTTTTGAGAGC
>JAAZGC010000098.1 GCA_012511425.1 Clostridiales bacterium
AAGCTGGAGATCCGCGACGGTCTTGCACCGGACGGAAAACTGATTCTTAACGGCAGCGAACCGCTGCTTGCCGGAATTGACGGCGCATACTATGTTTCCTCCCGAGAAGACGACGCGGATGCTTTCCTTCGGATAATCAAATTTAATGATGCCGAGGAAGGAGCAGTTTTCACGCTCAAAGCATCGGACGGCAGGGAATTCAGAGATATTATGATACCCACTCACGGCCGTCACACCGCACTCGACGCATCATATGCTTTCTGCGCCGGACTGCTGTGCGGCATAGATGAAGGCAGCATTCGCAAAGGGCTTTCGGAATACAGCCCTGCGGCGATGAGGCAGAATATATATGAATTCTCCGGCATCACCGTGATAGAAGACTGCTATAACGCTTCACCCGAATCGATGCTCGCCTCGCTTGAAGTGCTGCGCGATATAGCTTCGAAAAAGGGAGGACGGATGTGTGCGGTGCTTGGGAATATGTATGAGCTCGGAAGCTACTCCTCCGACCTTCACCGCAAAGTCGGCGAAGCGGCGGCGGCTCTGCCGCTGAATCTGCTGATCGCTGTCGGATATGAAGCTCTTGACATCGCAGACAGCGCCGTGGCAGGCGGTTTGTTGTCAGGCTCTGTCTTTCGCTGCAATGACTCGGCGGAAGCCGGAATACTCATGGGAGAAGTTTTGAAGACCGGAGACACGGTGCTCATAAAAGGCAGCCGGGCTATGGAGCTTGAGCGTGCGGCAGAGATTTTCAAAGGCGGTGATATCAAATGATACCAGTTGTCCTTTGGCTTTCCGCATTGCTTATCACTTTTTCGGCTACCGTGCTTATCCTCAGGCGGCTCATCCCATATCTGAAAAGCAAGAAACTCGGGCAGAAAATACTTGACATAGGTCCCCGCTGGCACAAAAGCAAAGAGGGGACGCCGACTATGGGCGGTCTTAGTTTTATCGCCGGATCTGCCATCGCTTTGTCAGCTGTATCGGTTATCGCTTTGGCAACCGGAAACGGCAGAATACTCCCGCCGCTTCTGATTACTTACCTTATGGCAGCGGCATACGGCCTTGCCGGCTGGTTGGATGACCGAACGAAATTTGCTCATAACCGAAATGACGGCCTTACCGCGGCACAGAAATATGCCCTGCAGTTCGGCATAGCGATAGCATATATTGCCGCAATGCGCATCTTCGGCTTTATCGATACCGTTATTCCGATTCCGTTTTTGGGAAGGGAAGTCGATCTTAACTGGTTTTATTACGTAATTGCGATAATCGCCCTTACCGGCATCAACAACGGAGTGAATTTCAGCGACGGCCTCGACGGTCTCTGTTCTTCAATTGTTGCGGTCGTGGCAGTATTCTTCACGGCGGCATCAATAAAAGCCGGAGTCGGAGAAGGCGCCGCTCTTTCCGGGCTTATGCTCGGTTCCGCCCTCGGTTTTCTCGTTTATAACTTTTATCCCGCCCGTGTTTTCATGGGCGACACCGGTTCGCTTTTCTTCGGCGGCCTTGTCGTCGGCAGCGCTTTTCTGCTCGACAACCTGCTGATCCTTCTTTTAGTAGGAATGATTTATATAATCGAGTGCTTGTCGGTAGTGCTCCAGGTAGGGTATTTTAAATTGACGCACGGCAAACGCCTCTTCAAAATGGCTCCGATCCACCATCATTTCGAAAAGTGCGGCTGGAGCGAAATAAAGGTAACCGCCGTATTTTCCGCTTTTACCGTAGCAACCTGTCTGATAGCCTGGTTCGGACTCTGATGTCCGTTAAAGGCGGTTGGTGAAAAATGAACAGAGATAATAATATTGACCGCCGTAACAATATACGGCCACGCCGCCCGCAAGACGTTCAGCCGCCTTCCGGCGGCAGAAAAACCACACCCGCATCCCCGAAAACCGAAGCCCCGGCGTCTTCAAAGCCGTTGAGCGGAGTCAGAAACGCCTTTATCCGCAGCGGTGATATTGTCAGAATAGAAGGCGGGATCGACCGCCCCATGCTGGTAATCATACTTGTTCTAATCGGCTACGGACTGATTATGGCGTTCAGCGCAAGTTTTGCCTATTCTCTTGTTAAAACGGGAGACAGCTATTATTTTATAAAGCGTCAGCTGATAGCAGTTGCACTCGGCTTGGTTGCGATGATAATCCTCATTCGAATGGATTACCGGTCATTAACCAAATTCGTTATTCCCGGAATGCTGGTTGCGGTATTGCTGCTTGCCATAGTTCCGATAGTCGGAATATCGCAGGGCGTTGCGCAGCGCTGGCTCAGTATCGGCGGCATATCGATACAGCCCTCCGAGTTCATGAAGATCATGATCATCCTTTTCCTTGCGCTGTATATGGAAAGGTTCGGCAAAAATGTAATCGACTATCAGAATAAGGCCTCATCGCTCCTCTACGGTGCTGTGCTTCCTTTCGGAATGCTGCTGGTTGTCTGCGGACTTGTGCTGCTTGAAAAGCATATCTCCGGAACTGCGATTATCTTCACAATCGGTTTTGCTATAATATTCGTCGGCGGATGCGAGCTTATCTGGATATTGTTCACCGGATTGTTCGGAACAACCGTTCTTGCCATTGTCATACAAAACTGGGATTATGCGGCAAAAAGAGTCGATACCTGGCTGAACCCCGAAAAATACAGTTCACTTGATGACGTATGGCAGACTCTTCAGGGGCTGAATGCTATCGGTTCCGGGGGTATTTTCGGTGTCGGGCTCGGAAACAGCCGGCAGAAATATATGTTTGTTTCTCAGCCACAGAACGATTTCATCTTTCCGATCATCTGTGAAGAGCTCGGACTGATCGGCGCAGCTTCGGTCATGTTGCTCTTTATCCTGTTTGTCTGGCGCGGCTACAAGATAGCTGCAAGGATGCCGGACACCTTCTCTGCGCTTACGGTGATAGGAATTACCACGCACATCGGCTTCCAGGCGGCGCTGAATATGCTCGTCGTTACTAACCTTTTCCCGAATACCGGCATTGCGCTGCCTTTCTTTTCCTGCGGAGGCACCTCGACGGCGATGCAGGTTGCGGAAATGGGGATTCTGCTGTGTATGTCTAAATACACCTATGAGCGGAGAAGCTGAATAATAAATCAAAGGCGGCTGTATATATGAAAATAGTTTTATCCGGAGGAGGCACGGGAGGCCATGTCAACCCCGCGCTTGCGATAGCCGGAACCGTCAAGGCGCACGAACCGGATTCCGAGATCAGCTATATCGGAACTCCGAAAGGGATAGAGAATAAGCTGGTACCTCTTGCCGGTTATCCTCTTTACCATGTCGAAATACAGGGACTTAAGCGCAGCATATCCCTGTCAAACCTTAAAACCGCATGGCTTACTCTTACTTCGGTAAACAAAGCCAAAAAGCTGCTTTTGCAGATCGGTCCCGATGTGGTAGTCGGAACCGGCGGTTATGCCTGCTGGCCGGTGGTAAAAGCTGCGGGTGAGCTTGGCATCCCGACTGCGCTTCACGAATCCAATGCCATACCCGGTTTCGCGGTCAAAATGCTTGAAAAAGATGTAAATCGCATCTTCATCAATTTTGAAGAGACAAAAAAAGCCTTAAAGCACCCCGAAAAGGCGGAACGGGTCGGTAATCCGATGCGCGGAGCTTTCGAGATGCAGGACAGGAAAGCAGCAAGACGGGAGCTGGGAATTGCCGGCGACACCGTCTGCATACTTTCATACGGCGGCTCTATGGGCGCCGAACAGGTGAATAACGAGATCCTTGCCGTGATGAGGGACTATACATCAAAAGAGCCGAATGTAAGGCATCTTCACGCTACAGGCGCCATAGAATGGCCGATTGCTTCCGTACAATTCAATGATATGGGGCTGGATAAATTTCCGAACCTAAGTCTCGTCGAATATATTTACAATATGCCTCGGGAAATGGCAGCTGCGGATATAGTAATCTGCCGCGCCGGTGCGATGACACTTTCCGAACTTGCCCTTATGAAAAAAGCCTGTATCCTTATACCGTCGCCGAATGTTGCGGACAACCATCAGTATAAGAACGCAAAGGTGCTCGCCGATAAAGGAGCAGCGCTTGTGTTTCAGGAAAGCGAATTGACGGAAGGGAAGCTTGCCCAAGCCATTCGCTCTCTTGCATCCGATCCGGGGCAGAGAGAAAAGATGGCGGACAACATATCGCAGTTTGCCGTAAACGACGCCTCCGAAAGAATATATGCAGGGCTTTCGGAACTTATAAACAAAACTGATTTCCAAAAGCCTTGAATTTATCGGAGAGGAGGCTGCCGCATGGAAAAAGTCGAACTCGGAGACCGGGTTCTCAGGGAAAATTTTGAAAAAGCCGGACGCAAAAAGATCCGCGACCGCGTAAAAGAACTGATACTTTTCTCGGCAATGACCGTTGCCGTGCTGTCTCTTCTCATATCCTTGACATATTTTTTGCTTTTCAGGATAAAATCGGTTTCGGTCGAAGGAAGCGCCCTTTATTCCAATGACGATATAGCCGCCTCGGTATTAGGAAGATATCAGGGAGCGAGCATTTTCGGACTTGATTCGGATAATATCGCATATCAGCTCAAGCTGACCTATCCTTATCTGAAAAATATCAGGATAGGAAAGATATTCCCCTCCACCCTGACACTTAAGGTAGAAGATGATTCCGGAGCGTATTATACCGAAATAGCCGGAAAATACTTTGTTCTGTCCCATAAGCTGAGATTGCTTGAATGTGTTGAGCGGGAATCGGATCTCGATTACAGAGGACTTTGTCATGTAACTCTGCCGCCCGTAGCATATGCCGTTACCGGAACCGAAGTCGTTTTTAAGCGAAAAAGTGATTTTGAAAACGTCGGCAAGGTAATAGAGACTCTGTATGGGTCGAATATGTCAATGCTGATCTCTTCGATCAACATGAACGACAAATTCGATATGTTCTTTATATATAACCATCAGTACCGCATCGAATTCGGAAAAAGCGAAAATCTCGATGTCAAGCTCGAGCTTGTGCGGAAAATAATAGATACTTTCGAAGATGAATTCAGCACCGACAAGCTGAAAGGCACGGTTAATGTCAGCGATATAACCCAGGGTTTTGTTATTTTCGACAACAATGTCAGACTGAGCGGAAGAAAATAATATAAAGAGGCGAAAAGTCGGAAAAACAGCCTAAACAACCCGTTCGTTTGTTAAAATATTATAAACTTTATCAAAACCTCTTGCAAAAATGCGAAAAAAAAGGTATCATATTATAAGTATAATCAGTAAAGGTATAAATGCGCGAACCGTTGAGCAAGCGCACATGCGGAGATCGGTTTCGAAGCGGAATATCATAAAAACGCATAAAAAATGTCGATTTGGTATGCTGTTTTTTTGAAATGGTTTCAACACAAGGTTATTAATATATTCGACGTCCGTCATATTATCCGGGCGTATTTAAATATCGCGGGAGGTAACGCAGATGCCATTCGAGTTTGATGAGAGAGTAGATAGCGGAGTTATTATAAAAGTAATCGGAGTTGGCGGCGGCGGCTGCAATGCGGTCAACCATATGATAGAGTGCAATGTCCAGGGTGTCGAGTTCATTGCCATAAACACAGACAAACAGGCACTCAATCAGAATAACGCTCAGGTTAAAATCCCGATAGGAGAAAAGATAACCAAAGGTCACGGCGCCGGTGCAAATCCCGATATCGGCGTAAGAGCGGCGGAAGAAAGCTCCGAAGAAATCACCAACGCGCTCAAAGGCGCGGAAATGTGCTTTATTACAGCGGGAATGGGCGGAGGAACCGGAACCGGAGCCGCACCCGTGGTCGCAAAGATAGCAAAAGACCTTGATATACTTACGGTGGGAATCGTTACAAAGCCTTTCAGCTTTGAAGGTCAGCGCCGTATGCGCACCGCGGAAGCCGGCATTGAAAATTTCAGTTCGATCGTTGACTCGCTTATAATAATCCCCAACGATCGTTTAAAGCAGATTTCCGAAAAGCGGATAACGCTGAAAAATGCCTTTGCGGAAGCCGACGATGTCCTTCGCCGCGGCGTTCAGTCGATTTCCGAGCTTATTAATGTTCCCGGATATATAAACCTTGACTTTGCCGATGTAACCGCTATAATGCAAGACGGCGGATTTGCCCATATGGGTATCGGCAGCGCGGAAGGCAAAGACAAAGCAACAGAAGCGGCAAAAGGCGCTATTTCCAGCCCGCTGCTTGAAACCTCGATCAGTGGTGCCATGGGCGTTATCGTCAATATTACCGCGTCTCCGGATATCGGACTCGACGAAGCCGAAGCAGCCTCATCTTTTATCACCGACGAATCATCACCTGACGCTCAGGTCATTTACGGCGTTGCGTTTGACAATACCCTTGAAGACCGTATGCTTGTTACTGTTATTGCAACCGGTTTCAGTGCCGCACAAAAGAGCGACGGAGATGGCGAAAAGAAAGTAGAAGCCCGCAAGGAAGCTGTTGCTCCCGCAACCGGAGCAACCCGCCCGTCAAGCGAGAGACAGCCTTTTTATAAAGCCGACGAACCGGCAAAAGCCGAAGCGGATACAAAAACCGAAGAAACACAGACGGCTCCGGAACCCAAAACCGAGTCTTTCATCTCGGATGACGACTTCAATGATATAATGAATATTATGAAGAACTCCCGCCGTCAGCAGAACGATCGCAGATAAAGACAATTATTATTGAGGCGGATCTTCACGATCCGCTTTTTTGCCGTGATGCGGTTCGAAATATACGATATCAACTTAATACGGCGGATTATTCCGCCGTACATTTATGCTTATGAAAGACAGAATATACATAAAACGCTTTATCCAGTATTATAAGCCCCACAGGAAGATGTTTTTCCTTGACATGGGTGCCTCGCTTGTGCTTGCCGTCTGCGATCTGTTCTATCCCATGCTGACAAGAGAGGTGCTTAATGTCTATGTTCCGAACAGAATGATAAATATGGTTGTCGTGACTGCAGCGTTTTTGCTCTGCATTTATCTTGTAAAACTCGGAATGAACTATTTCACACAGTATTACGGCCATGTTATCGGCGTTAAGATGCAGGCACGGATGAGGCAGGAAATTTTCGACCGGCTCCAGAGAATGCCGCTGAAATATTTCGACGACAACAAAACCGGTGCCATAATGTCGAGAATAACTAACGACCTTTTTGCGGTTTCTGAACTCGCGCATCACGGTCCGGAGGATCTTTTTATCTCGGCGGTGCTTCTGGTAGGGGCGTTCATCCTTATGGCTTCGGTAAATCTGACAATGACGCTGATTATATTTTGCCAGATACCGATAATGATAATCTTTACTTTAAAAAAGCGTCTTAAGCTAAGCGCAGCGTTCACGAAGAATCACGAGGAACTTGCGGTTATCAACGCCCAGCTCGAAAACAGCATATCGGGAATCAGAGTTTCAAAAGCCTTCACAAATAAAAGCTACGAAAACGACCAATTCGAAGCCGGCAATTCGGCATTCGTGAAGGCCAGGTCCGCAGCTTATAAGGTGATGGGCGAATTCGGCGCCGGAAATGCGTTCATCGCCGATTTCCTCTATATTTCGGTGCTCCTGACCGGCGGTATCTTTACCTATCTCGGCAAGATCAATCTCGGTGACTACACAGCCTTCGTGCTTTATGTCGGAGTCTTTCTTAACCCGATCAGAAGAATAGTCGGCTTTATCGAACAGCTGCAGGAAGGTATGTCAGGATTCAAGCGCTTCTGTGAGATTATGGATCTTCCGGTGGAGGAAGATTCTCCCGACGCTGTTGAACTAAAAGATGTCAAAGGCGAGATCGTATTCAACGATGTCAGCTTTTCTTACGGTGATGGGAAAGCGCAGGTGCTCAGCGGGATATCTTTCGATATTCCGGAGGGAGAGACAGTCGCGCTAGTCGGTCCTTCCGGAGGCGGGAAAACTACAATATGTAACCTTATCCCCCGCCTTTACGAGATAAACAGCGGCTCAATCACTATCGACGGCATGGATATCAGGGATGTAACCCGCGAATCTCTCAGGGATTCGATAGGAATCGTGGCTCAGGATATCTTTCTCTTTGACGGAACGGTATTTGACAATATCGCCTACGGCAGCCCCGGCGCTTCCCGCGAGGATGTCAAAAAAGCGGCTAAGTTTGCCAATATCCATGACTATATCATGACTCTGCCCGAAGGATATGATCATCTTGTCGGAGAGCGGGGTGTCAAGCTTTCCGGCGGTCAGAAACAGCGTATATCCATTGCCCGTGTATTCCTTAAAGACCCTCCGGTGCTTATCCTCGACGAGGCGACATCGTCGCTTGACAACGCAACCGAGATGCTGATCCAGCAATCGCTCGACGAGCTTTGCCGCGGCCGCACGACGATTATCGTCGCTCACCGCCTTTCCACCATAAAGCACGCCTCTAAAATAATAGTTATAGACGACGACGGCATCAGAGAGCAGGGAACCCACGCCCGGCTGATGGATTTAAACGGAATTTATGCCGAGTTGTATAAATATCAGTTTCGAGACACAGAATAATAACAGAAAAACCGGAAGTACCCTTGAAGTTCTTCCGGTTTTTACATATAAAAATGCATAATCACCCTTAAAATGTTTTATATCAGGTGAAAATCATATCAACCGCAGGTTGAAGGACTAAAAATATATTTAATTGAAAAATTATATATCAACTCTTGGTTGATATTCGTTAGAAAATGAATATCAGTTAAAAATAACCAAATATTGCATATGAATATAACCGAATTATTATCATAATTATATCAACCGTCAGTTGATATAATTATGCCGCGAATAATATTATCGAA
This sequence comes from Clostridiales bacterium, assembly GCA_012511425.1. Classification (GTDB taxonomy): domain Bacteria; phylum Bacillota; class Clostridia; order Oscillospirales; family CAG-272; genus JAAZGC01. The sequence continues at coordinate 8,792 of JAAZGC010000098.1, forward strand.
TCAGATAAATCCATATAATATAAGGAATAATAGCTGATTTTGCCCCCTGAAATCCGAGCTTCAACCGACAGTATATTTACAAAAATTGCGGTATATGTTATAATTAAATCATAAAAGAGCTCCGGAGCTCAAAGAAAAATGGGGAATCATAAAAAAGTTAATAAGGGGAAGAATATGAACTCAAAACAAATTAACATAGCTGCGAATATAAGAAATCTGAGAACCGGCCTCGGATTGTCGCAGGATAAACTCGCGCAGGAATTTAACGTCTCGGTTCAGGCGGTTTCAAAATGGGAAACCGGGGTCTCCCAAACTTAAAGATACCACCACAAAACCCACGCTTACATTACTTCCAAACAATACAATTTTGGAGGTAAACCTTATGAAAAAGCTGATTTTCTGCGAATATAACTTCGATAACTGCTGTGTGGAACTGAAATTTGCTGATGGCAGCATGATTGCGATTGATACTATCGCCGTCGAGAACGAGATTGCTGACAATATGTATCAGCGGTCAGAGCTGGACTATCTCATCTACAATGACCCGATTGGATATGCAGACCTCATCTTGAACGGCGATCCCGAAACATATTTAAGAACGGTAACAGATTGTCGGGATGGGCGGGATATTTACGGATTTTTGCGTATATGGTAGAAATTTTCACAAATTTATGGCATAATTATTACGGAATTTTGTATCCATATAAATGAATGTAACCGAATTTTGGAGAGCGAATTATGGCTGAAATTATTAAGGTATTTAGAGAAAATATCCCCACAATGAGATTTATAGGAAAGAAGTATGACAATTTTGGACATTGGGGTGAATGGTGGCAAAATGGTTGGTTCGATCTTCTTGAACAGACTATGGGTGGTATAGACAAAATTCTTGCCATTTGGGAAAACGGCGGAGGTTATATCGGTGTCGAAAGACGGACCGAAGGAGAACCTTTTGAATATTTCATAGGTATGCTCACTCCCGAAAACACGCCCGTTCCCGATGGATTTGTCAGTATTGATTTCAAAAATTTGAGTTTGGGTACTTGTTGGATCTATGGAAAAGAGAATGAAGTTCACGATACAAGTGCTTGCAAACAAAAACTTGTAGAGAACGGAATGCAAATATGGCAAGATGAGAATGGTGCAGTTTGGTCATTTGAGAATTGTTTGTGTCCTCGTTACACCACCCCCGATGACAATGGTAATGTAATTCTTGATTACTGTTATTTTGTAACGTGCAAGCAATGTGGTGAGGACAGAAAATGAGTGCAAATAAACTGAATCTGGGTCAGTTCATCCACTGGGACTGGGGGCAGAATTACCCCTTCAATGCGTGCATGGCAAAGCTGATGGAATGCCTTGGCGGAGACATCAAATGCGAAAATGTAGGCGGTGCAGTCATAGCAGGCTGTGATGTCAGCTGCAATAATGTGGGAGGCCCCGTCAAATCAGACTATGATGTCCAATGCAATAACGTCGGCGGTTCGGTCAAATCAGGCGGTGATGTCACCTGCAATAATATCGAAGGTTCACTCTGCGCAGGCGGCGATGTGGAATGCAATAATATCAGCGGTGATGTGAATTGCGGCGGCGATGTTGAATGTGAAAATATAGACGGTTCCGCCGAAATCGGCGGCGGTCTGAATGTCGACACGATCAAAGCAAGCGTAACCGCCGGTGGAGAAATAAACGCCGAAACGATAAGCAACTGCATATTGAATAGTCAACGGTGAAAATCACAATTTCCTTATCATGAACTCAAAAGAGCCTTTTATTTTTTGAAAGTCTCTTTTTGCATTCGATTTATCGGCAATTCATTTCATAACCTCATTATCGCAATTTACAAACAATAAATCTTTTAATATTGCATATTATACCGGAATAGGTTATAATATTGTAACAGTTGTTTGAGCACTTTTCGGACCGATATGGAAAAAAGGAAGGATATATTTTATAATGTCGAAAAAAATCACAGCTCTGCTGCTTGCGTTATTATTGCTTTTTCCGCTTGCAGCCTGCGGAAACTCCGGAACCGATTCCGGAAAAGTAAACGAAACAACCGCCTCTGCCCCGATGACCGAGGATATAACCGAATCCGAGACCACTCGAGATTTCCCGGAATATCAGCTTGACGGCGGGGGAAAGGACTTAAATATACTTTATTTCGACCCCGTCGCTTTCTGCGGCTGGTCGGATCAGATTGCCTGCGATGTAAATACTGATGAAGAAACCGGAGACCTGCTCGGAGACGCGGTGTATCTTCGCAACCGTAAAGTCGAAGAACTCCTCAACATAACGATAAAAGCTCAGGATTATACCGACCGTGCGACATCGAATAAAAAAATCGGCGCTCAGGTCATGGCGGGAAGCGCCGATTATGATATCTGCATTCCGCAGTGGGGAGAGCTGAAATCGCTTATTCCCGCGGGATATCTGACTCCGCTTGACGGCTGTCTCGATTTTTCAAAGCCGTGGTATGACCAAAAATCGGAAGCCGCGTTCAAAATAACCGGCAAGACCTGGGGTGCCATTTCAGACATGAACTATATGGTAAAACTGCTTTCGATTATCATAATGTTCAACAAGCAGATCGCAGCGGACTATAATATGGGGAATTTTTATGCCGAGGTTATAGATAAAAAATGGACTTTTGACCGGGTAAAAGAACTCGGAATGCTTGTATCTGCCGACCTTGACGGCAACGATATATACGATAAAAACGACAGCTACGGCTTCTCCGGTCAGGATGACGCGATGTATGAGCTTTATCAGTCAGCTGGTCTTATGTTCTGCAAACCGAATGCCGAAGGCATACCCGAATTTGTGATGAAATCCGAGCTTGCCGTGACTGTACTTCAGGATGTCGCAGCTTTTATGAATGACAAAGCGCAGTTTTTCAACCGTCAGACGCATGGTCTAAACATAATTGAAACCGAAAATATGTTTATCCAGAATCAGGTGCTTTTCCTGATGCGTCCGATGCAGAGCCTGCTTGAGCTTCGGGCGATGGAAGCAGATTTCGGCGTTATACCCACTCCGCTGATGACCGAAGAACAGGAAAATTACTCGACTTCGATTGGCTATACCGTTTCGCCGGTATGCTGCATTCCTGCGGTAGTGTCCGATCTCGAGCTTTCGGCAGCGGCAATAGACCTGTTGTCGGCGGAATCCTATTATTCGCTGAACGAGATTTTTTATGAGGTACTTCTTAATACCAAAATACTCAGAGACGACGAATCCAAAATCTGTCTAGATATGATTTACGAGAATCGTCTCTATGACCCGGGCTGCGCCTACGATTTCGGCGGGATATGCACAAATATTATGGCTCAGTCAAAACGCGGACCAGATACCATTACATCATTTTTAGATAAAAACGAAAGCAAGGTTCAAAAAGACATTGAAAAATTCATCGAAGGAATGAAATCTTTAGAGGGCTGAAACGGCAAACAAAAAGCAGGGGACGGAATTTCTATCCCCTGCATTCATTTTAAAAATCCTCCGCAGGATCGATTCTTCTCGCTTCAAGGTAATATCTTTTCGACTGTGCCTCTCCCATTGAAAAGGTCTTGCGCGGCAGGGCGCCGTCTTTTAAAACGGCGGGGAAGAGTTCATCCTTGCGCATTCCTTCAAAGATAAATCCGACTGATTCTTTTTCTCGAGAAAGATATCTTGCGACTTCGAGTCCGTGGATATAATCCACCATCGCATCCGGATGTCTTTCAAGATACCTGTCGATAAAATCCTGAACCGCGCCGACCGCAAGTGCGCTGTCCGCGCCGATGCGAACCTCGCCTTCGCCGCTGGCGCATACATAGCTGACGCTGTGCGCTCGGCTTTTGGAAGTATCTTCGGCTGTAAGTTCCTCAATCACATTTGCCGGATCGACATTGAAAAGCACTCTGTATATCGGTTCAAATTCGAGAGCGGTATCATGAATGTTTATTATCTCAACCAGCGCATAGCGATTTGCTTCGGTCGGATTGGCAAGATAACATTGACGCGCCGCGGCGAGTGAATGATTTCCGTCGCCTACTGCGAACAGCATCGGGTTCTCTGACTGATTCGCTTCCATAATTGCATAGAGCGCATCGATTACACCGGCGATCTCGTTGTCATTAAGTATGCGTCCCCGCACAGAACCGCCGCCCATCATCAGCTTGAAAGAGTATAGCTCCGAACCTGAATCGAAGCCGGTCTTGCATGTCAACGGTCCTATCACTGTGTTTTCCGGATCGTCGAACAGCACCATTGCGTGAGGGATTTCGAGAGGAGCCCCGCGTCTGATTTTAACCCTCGGCGGAATCCTTTCGATTACCGTCCCTTCGGTAGCTCTTATAACGGCGTTTGAGCCGGGGGCGTAATCGTATTGCTCAAGGTCGATAGCGCCAATTATTCCCCGCCTGACAAGGCCGTCAGGCAGCGTTCGTTCGACATATATCATTGAGTTTTTATATTCATTGAAAATATCGCCGGACAGATATTCACGCATCCTTTCGTTTATTTCAGATATCCGATCGGATACATCATCGTCGCTCAGATAAATTTCCGGTAGAGTGATTTTCAAAGCAGACGGCTCATTGCCGACATAAGCGGTAACATCCCGCCAGTATTGCGGCTCGGAAGTGAACTGATCGCAGGCTACAATCGACCATTTTTCAAATCCGGTTTTCGGTATCAGGATATCCGCAGGAACAAATGGAACTGTTTTTCTGTCATTGACGTATGTATTCATATCATATTACCTTGTTATTGTTTATTATATATATTATACCTCAAATAAAACAAAAAATCAACGAATATTTATCTTAAAATCCGATAAAATCCGCTGATTCGGGTTATTTATGTTTTTTACACTATAAAACCGATTATATAGCGCTCTTTGATATAAGATCAAGGTTTTCACCGAGCTGACCGTTCAGCAATAATGAAGATGTCTTGTTTATAAGTCCGATCCGGTAATTGCCGTTCTTCTGACGATCCACCCTTTCGATATTGTATCTTTCACCGTCGTAAAAAATCTGAATGTAGGTGGTTTTGTTGAACATTGATGAACTGGCGCGGAGCTTTTTAATAAGTTCGCTGTTAAGAACCAGTTCTTCAAGAGAGATTACTTCAACCTCTATGTTGTTTTTCCGTCTTGTCATCTGGGACAGTGTCAGCAAATTGTGGGGAACTTTCGTTCTCATGGATGTACTGCCTTTCTCATCGGTTCAAAAAACAGGTCCGCAGAAAAAAGATGAAATACCAGATCGCAGATCCTGTATCGCGGCAATAAATGTATCGGAGTCTGAATAAAGGGCTTATCTGCATTAAGCAGTGCGAAACCGGTATCAAAACCGTTGCCTGTTGAATCTCCTTTCTTTTTTCATCACGGCATACACACTGTATGTATTATACTATATGATTATCATTTTGTCAATACTTTTTGAGTATATTGTTGTGTGCCGCTCATCTCATTTATCTTTTTGGTTGTATATACGCATTCAGGGATATGGATAAAGCCTCCCGTATTTTGCCGTGCGGGAGGCCTTATCGTTATTTTTCAAAAATAAGATTTTCAGGGTGTTTTGGCTTAACCGATGTCAAGGGGGCTATCCGAAGTATTGTCCGAATCTGTATCCGCGGATGCATCGATAAGCTCTCTTTTGGAGGTGCCGTCGTCGATGCGCTGCAGTCCGTTTCTGTCGGTCGTTACATAGTATTTTGCCTGAGTCGTAAAGAGGGTGTAATATTCGCCCTTGTTTGCCATCAGCTCTCCGTGACTGCCGAGCTCGACAACTTCACCGTTCTTTAATACGATAATTTTGTCTGCCACGGTAGCGGAGGAAAGGCGGTGAGAAACGAAAATTGTCATCTTGTTTTCACGGAGACGGTCGAACTGATTGTATACTTCCTGTTCGGCAATGGCATCGAGCGAAGCCGTAGGTTCGTCAAGAATGACTATATCCGAATCGCCGTAAAAAGCCCTGGCAATCGAAAGCTTCTGCCACATGCCGATAGAAAGCTCGATGCCGTTTTCTTCAAAGAAACGCATAAGCGGGGTATCATAACCTTCGGGAAGCTCCCGAATAAACTCATCGGCGGAGCTGTGCCGGGCGGCTTCTTCGATATCTTCCTGAACTATCGGTTTATCTATATCTCCGAATGCGATATTTTGCCTTACGCTGAAAGCATATTTTCCGAAATCCTGGAAGATAATACCGAATATCGAATACAGATCCTGCACATCGTAATTACGGATATCTTCTCCGTCAAACAGTATAATGCCTTCCGTCGGGTCGTAAAGCCTTATTAGCAGCTTAAGCAGAGTTGTTTTTCCGGCGCCGTTAAGACCGACCAGAACAATAGTCTCACCGGCTTCGAATTTGACATTAATGTTCTTAAGCACATCCCTCTCGGTTCCGGGATAGCGGAAGCTGACGTTGCGAAACTCGATCTCGTGAGGAGCGTGACGCTTTACCTTAAGCGGAGCCTCGATAAGCGGTATTATCTTCTGTTCTTCATCCATAAAAGCTATCAGGTTGTCGATGAACAGAGTCCCCTCAAAAATCGATGCGGTTGTACTGATAAGCGATGAGATACCCCCGGAAATACTTGACAAAGCTCCGGTATAAAGCGAATAATCACCGACTTCGATCTGGCCCGCAACGACTTTTCCGGCTATGAATATGTAAAGCAAACAGTTTACCGTTGATGAAACCAAATCGAGTGCGATGTGCCATGAGCCTTCTTCGACATATAGTTTTTTAAGCCCTGCAAAATATTTTCTGAAAACGCCGATATAGCTATCAATGAAAAGATCGGAAAGGTTGAATATTCTTACTTCTTTAACCAGATCCTTGTTGGTCATCAGACTGGAATAGTAGAACATCTGACGGCGTTCCTTGGAGCGGTGGCGGATATAGTTTACATTCTTGCGCCGATATATGAAATTGATTACAGCCGAAGGAATAGAAAGGGCAATAATAATTATCGGGGCATACGGCGAGATCCCCCAGAGTATCACTATAAAACTGACCATCGATATGACGGTGCTCATGATGGAGAAGGTGGACTCAAGTATCTGAATCGGGCGGTGTCCGGCTTCGTTGTTGGCGTTTTCAAGTCTCGAATAGAATTCGGGATCGTCAAAGCTTGCAAGATCAATTTTACGAGTCTTTTCCATAATCATCTTTTTGATATGCTGAACGACCAATTCGCCGTAAATCCTCGTGACGATTCGATTAATGTTACCGACCAGATGATTTACGAATATGTATATGAACCTAAGCAGCAGAAGCTTC
>JAAZGC010000099.1 GCA_012511425.1 Clostridiales bacterium
AATCAAAGTCGCGGCGGGCGCTTTCGGCGTCCTTCTGTGCCGCGGTGAATTTAACCAGCAGCGCCGAGTGGCTCCGTCCCTGCGATGATATCTCCCTCGCCGAGGCGCTTTTTCTTTCTTCGAGTTCCGAGATGGCTTGTGTGAGTTTCGCTGTTTCCGCTTCGGCGGCTTTGAGCGCTTTCTCGCCCTCAAGCCTGCGCTCCTCGTATTCCGACTCGCTTTCGGTTATCTTTTTGAGTTCTTCTCTCTGCGCATCAAGGCGCTGCCCGTCGCTTGTGCACTGGCTTTTCAGCACTTCAAGCTGAGTATTTTCTGCGCCGCGAAGGGTTGAGAGCAGCTCTCGGTCTTTTCTTGAGGAAAGCAGCTCTTCTTTAATTTTTCCGGCGGCGTCTTCGTTTTCTTTTAGCTTTGCCTTTATCGCGTCGGCTTCGATTTCAAGCGCAACGGCCTGCTTCTCTGCCTTTTCGATATCCCTCCGGCGCGTCAGCATTCCGCTGTCCCGCTTGACCGAACCGCCGGTATACGAACCGCCGGCGTTGATCAGCTGGCCGTCGAGGGTGACTATCCTTAATCGGTAGCCGTAAGCCCGGGCGATTTCGGTCGCGCAGTCGATGTCTTCGGCGACAAGCGTCCGCCCGAGGGCATAGCTGATAACGCTCCGGTATTTTTCGTCAAAATCGACGAGGGTGTCGGCGATGCCGACATAACCTTTGTATTTCTTAAGGTCTTCTTCGCGGGCGGAGATTCCCCCGCCGCTCATCGTCGTAATCGGGTAGAACGTTGCGCGTCCGGCGTTCCTGGCTTTCAGCAGCGCAATAGCGGCTTTTGCGGCGTCCTCGTCTTCAACGACGATATTCTGGATATTCGCTCCTAAAGCCGTCTCTATCGCAACGGTGTATCTCGGCTTTAAAGTTATCAGCCTCGAAAGCGGCCCGCAGATGCCTTGAAGTTCACCGCTTCCGGCCGCGTTCATGACGGCTTTGACCGAGGAATTATATCCCTCGAACAGCTCCTCCATCCGCTTCAGCGCATCGGCGCGCTGGAGGGCGGAATTGAGTTCAAGCTTTTTATTTGATAATGTGTCGTTTAAAGCGGCTTTTTCACTTTCAAATTTGCCGATCTCGGCTTCAAAGCCGAAGATTGCGTTATCTGCCGATTTTATCCGCCCGTCAAGCTCTAAAACCGATTTCTCCGAGCGGTCGGCCCTTTCTTTCAGCAGCTTTATCTCGTCTTCGAGAGCCTTTTGTTGTTCAAGTGCGCGGGCTTTCAGCTCGCTTCGGTTGCGGCGGTCGGCTTCAAGCGCGGAAAGCGCTATCTCGGCGTCCCTCGCCTTAGCTTTCGCCCGCTCGCTTTTGTCCCAAAGGTCGTTGTGCTGTTTTTCAAGCTCCGCCGCTGTTTCCGCAAGCTTCTCGCCTGCTTCGGCGGAGCGGTTCACTTCGTCGGAAAGCGATTTTTCGAGCGCATCGGCTTCATCGGCGGTCTTTTTCTGCGTCTCCGCCTTTTCTTCAAGCTCCGAAAGAGCCCGGCGGCGGATGACCGCTTCCGTTTTCGCCTTCTGAATGCTTTCTTTTATATGCTCGTTCTCGTTTTCGAGAACTCTTACATCGCCTTCAAGCTTTTGACGGGTTTCGTCAAGCTCCCTCAGCTCGCGGCTCTTGCGGTCGCTTTCCGCTTTAAGCTGCTGAAGGGTCAGATAAACTGCATCGGTACGCTTTTCGAGCGCCGAGATGTTGTCGTCGGCTATGTCGAGGCGGTGTTTTGCCGCCGTCCAGAGCCCCTCGCACTCGTCGGCTTTTTCCTTGAGCGCGACTATATCAAACAGCGCGAGGGAGATTCCGGCGCGCTTCTTTTTTTCGTAGATATCGAGGTATTTTTTGGCTTTTTCGGCATCGATGCGAAGCTGCGGAAGTCTTGCTTCCAGCTCACCCATGATATCGCCGACACGGTCGAGGTTTCCCCCGACGGCTTCGAGCTTTCGCTCGGAATCTTCCTTCTGTGAGCGATATCTGGCTATTCCGGCGGCTTCTTCAAATATGCCGCGGCGCTCGCCGCTTCTCTGGCTTAATATCTCGGCAACCCGCCCCTGGCCGATGATTGAATATCCGCCCTTGCCGAGACCTGTGTTCATGAAAAGGCTCTGGATGTCCTTAAGCCTTGCCGGTCGGCGGTTTAAAAGGTATTCCGACCCGCCGGCGCCGTCGTCGGATGATTTGGTGTAACGCCTTGTGACGGTGATTTCGTCGTAGTCGAGGTCGATCCGCTGTTCGCCTATGTTGTCAAGCACAAGCGTCACCTCGGCGAAATTCATTGCCCGCCTTTTGTCGGTGCCGCCGAAAACGACGTCTTCCATCCTGTCGCCGCGTATGTTTTTGACCGACACCTCGCCCAGGACGAAACGCACGGCGTCGGAAATATTCGATTTTCCGGATCCGTTGGGTCCTATAATGGCGGTCATTCCGTCCCCGAAGTCAATGACGGTTCGGTCGGCGAAGGACTTAAATCCGACAAGTTCAAGCGATTTTAAGCGCAAATGAAACTCCCATGTTTTTATATAATTAATTCTCTGTTTACAGCAAAAAAGCGGAAATATTACTCCACTTTTACATTATACTCTTTCAGGCGGGGATTTTCAACCGTTTTAAGTGATTTTATGTTAAATTTACTCTGAATAGCGGCGCGCCCGCGCCCTCTGTTGCCTATCGCCGCCGAAACGGCGCCGCAGGGCACTTCGACCGTCACCTTCTCTCTGCCGGATATCCCGGCAGCAGTCAGTGCGGCTTCAATCCTTCTTCGGTAGAGCTCCCCCCGGACAAGCTCACCCATCGCGGGGTGGTAAGCCCCTCCGACGGCGGATTCGGC
>JAAZGC010000001.1 GCA_012511425.1 Clostridiales bacterium
ATTTACTCCTGGCCGAGCGGCCGAACTCTCGAGGGGCTTTTCCGCGACGGAAAATTCGTCCGCACCGAGCCGGCAACCGAATAAAGAATCGGGGGAAGCGCCTTCCCCCGAATGTGTTTTTTATATTGATATGAAAATATTGATGGCTACCATGGCCCTTGACATCGGCGGCGCGGAAACGCATATTGTCGAGCTGTCAAAGGAGCTTCGGCGTCGGGGGCATGAAGTCACCGTCGCTTCAAACGGCGGCGCGTTTGTGCCGGCGCTCGAAGAATCCGGCATCGAACACACAGAGCTCCCGATGAATTCAAAGCGCCCGGATAAGGCTTTTCGTGCTTATCTCGGCATCTGCCGGCTGCTTAAGACCGGAAAATTCGACGTCGTGCATTCGCACTCCCGAATATCGTCGTTTATCTGCGCACTTGCCTGCGAAAGATACGGCGTCCGCTTCGCGACAACCTGCCACGGCGTTTACGACATGAACTTCCTCTGGCGCCGCCTTTCGAAATGGGGGATAAACGCCCTCGCGGTAAGCTGCGACACCAAGGCGTATCTCGTAAGGGAATACGGCGTGCCGCCGGACAACATCCATCTGACGATAAACGGCATCGACACCGAGAAGTTTTCGCCGCTGCCGCTGCCGAACAAACCCTCCGGAACAGGACTTGCGCCGGGGAAAGCGCATCGCGTCATATATTGCAGCCGCATCGACGAAGCCAGCGCCCACTGCGCCTTTATGCTCGTTGAAAAAGCGCCGGAGCTTGCCCGCCTTTACCCTGATTTCGAGCTCGTCATAATCGGCGGCGGAGACAGTCTTGACCGCCTCAAAGCCGAGGGAGAACGCGTAAACGAAGAAATCAAGTCGGAAAGCGGCATCGAGAGGGACGCGGTTGTTATAACCGGCGCCGTGACCGACGTCAATGTCCGTCTTCGGAGCGGCATATATAAGGGAGAAGACGGCAGCTGTTACACCGACGGCGTATTTGTCGGCGTTTCCCGCGCCGCGCTTGAAGCGATGGCGTGCGGCCTGCCGGTAATTCTTTCGGGCAGCCAGGGCTATATCGGCCGATTTGACGCCGATACGGAGCACAAGGCGCTGTCCACCAACCTCTGCGGCAGAGGCTGCGTAATGCCGGACGCCGAGACATTAAAGCGGGATATAGAAGAGCTGTTTTCGCTGTCGGATAAAGAGAGGCGGGATTTGGGGCGCTTCGGCCGCGACTTTGTCATGCGCCGTTTTACGGTCACCCGGATGGCGGACGACGCCGAGAAACTTTACAGCCTGCTTCGTCCTTTCCGGCCGAAAAAAGGCCGGACTGATGTTATTTTAAGCGGCTATTACGGCTTCGGCAACACCGGCGACGACAGCCTGCTTTATCAGATAACGAGTTCTCTGAAATCCCTCGCGCCCGACCTTGACATTACCGTTCTGGCGCACAGGCCGCGCCGGCTGAGTAAGCTATATGCGGTGAAAACCGTAAATCGCTTCAATATCTTCAAAATCAACCGGGTGATGAGCCGCGCCGGGCTTCTGATAAACGGCGGAGGTTCGCTGCTGCAGAACACCACCTCTCAGCGCTCGCTGATCTATTACGTAAAAATCATCGAGACGGCAAAGAAGCACGGCAATAAGTGCATGCTCTACGGCTCCGGCCTCGGGCCGATATACGGCGAAAAGGCGGAAAAACTTACCAGAACGGCGCTTGACGATATGGATGCGATAACCCTCCGCGACGAAGGCTCCCTTTCGCTGCTCCGCCGCCTCGGGGTGAACGAAGCCACAACTGCCGTAACCGCCGACCCGGCGTTCCTGCTCGAGCCTTCGGATATGAGCTGGCTTGAATACAGCCTTGCCGAAAAGGGTATCAGCGATGTGGAAAAAACCTTCGCCGTCGCCCTGCGCGGCCGGATTCCCGGCG
>JAAZGC010000100.1 GCA_012511425.1 Clostridiales bacterium
AAAGTCAAGAAGAGCGTCACATCCGGCTCCGATGATTATGATATAGCCGCAAATCACATGAGCCAGATGACCCCGCTTGCCGTCAGCGGCATGTATACCAACCTCATGGCGCTCGATTATCTTGATTTCGATCAGCCCTGGTGGGCGACCGACTTCATGAAAAACCTTACCCTTTACGATAAATGCTACATGATGGCGGGAGATATAGGACTTTCGATGATCGAAAGCACTTATATGCTTTACTACAATAAAGTCATATATGAAAATTACTTTCCCGGCACTTCAATGTATGATATCATAAATAACAACGCCTGGATTATAGACAAGTTTGCGGAGCTTTCAAAATCCGTATATTCCGACCTTAACGGCAACAACGAAGCCGATAAAGACGATCAATACGGCTATTACGCCGATATAGTTCGCACTTCCGACGGAATGCTCGGAAGCTGCAACATACAATTTGTCGAGATAAATGAACAGGGTGACCTCTATTTTGTCCTCGAACAAAATGAACGGACATTTGAGTTTATAGAAAAGGTGCATTCGCTTCTTTACGATGACAACCGAACGTTTATTTACGAAAGCACGGGACTTGACACGGAAAACACCCGCGGCTTCATAAGCGGCAAAGCGCTGTTCTTCCCGTATACCATGTTCGGCGCAGCTTATCTGCGCGACATGGAAAACGACTGGGGCATTATTCCGATGCCGAAATTGAATGAGGAGCAGGATAAGTATTATACAACCGCGCATAACGGATTTTCGTCTTTTGCCATTCTTTCGAACTGCAAGTATCCCGACACAGCAGCCGCTTTCTGCGAAGCCATGTCAAGCGAGTCATACAGATATGTAACACCGGCTTATTATGATACGGCTTTAAAGGAAAAATACAGCCGGGATCCCGAAACACAGGCAATGATAGATATGATACACAGCTCATTGTATTTTGATTTTGCTTATGTGAATTCCGCGAACTTCTCCGATGTTATGCAGCAGTTCCGTGACCTTGTCCAAAAGAATAAGGATCAGGCGGCTTCGGCGCTTGCCAAAAAGATGACGCAGAGCACAAAGCTCCTTGAAAAATACCTTGAACAGTATAAGGAATTAGACATATAAATCATTTGTACCCTAAAACCACAGGAGGAATATTTTATGAACTCACCGCTTAAAGTCGGTGTCGTCGGCATGGGCGGCATCGGTTACACCCATTGCAATTGCTATAAGAACGACTCGCTGGCAGAGCTTGTCGCCGTCTGCGATATCATTAAAGCCAAAGCCGACAAGGCTGCCGAAGATTTCGGATGCAAGGCTTATTATTCGGTAAAGGATATGCTAAAAGCGCATCCGGAGCTTGACATCGTCGATGTAACCACCGCCGGCTATGAGAACGGTTCCCTTCACTACGAACCGACCATGCAGGCTCTGGACGCAGGCAAGCATGTTCTCTGCGAAAAACCGCTTTCAAACGAAGTTACCGAAGCCCGTGAGATGGTCGCTTATGCACACGAAAAGGATCTTTACCTCGGCTGCAACCTTAACCATTACTTCTCCCAGCCTGCCGAGCGCGCTCGCCAGTATATGGACGAAGGTCAGGTCGGTCAGCAGATTTATGCCATCAACAAAGTCGGATTTGACGGTTCAGAGTTCGGCTACGGAGCTCCTCACAAGAATTCACGCTGGATGAGACCTTATTCGCATACCAAAGCTTTCCTCATCCATCCGCTTTCCGTTATGCGTTATTTCTGCGGCAATGTTACCCATGTTCAAGCGTTTATGGATCGCCCCGCAACCCGCGCCGCTGCCGGCGACCTTATGCTCTCGATTCAGTCGCTGCACATGAAGTTCGAAAACGGATGCATCGGCTATCTGCTTTCCCAGCGCGGTGATGCAATGTTCGGTCTCGGCGGCTGGTGGAGCTTCGAGCTTGCCGGAACAAGAGGCACTTTCGTTATCGAAAACTGCGTCGAAAAACTTACATACTACAAGCAGGGACAGGATCCGGAAGTGCTGAACACCGGTCTTACCGATTTCGGCTCGACCTTCCCGAACCGCATCCATGCTTTCCTCGAAGATGTTACAAACAACGTTCCGAAGGATTATCTGCGTTCCTCCGGTCGCGACGCTCTCGCCTGCCTTGAATACATCTTCGCGGCAATCGACTCTTACGAGAGCGGCGGCGAAATTGTCCGTCCGAATCCTCTGCCTCCGCTTCACGGCGATGTCAGCATTCTCCGCTGAAGTCAGCAAATAATCTATTCATTATATTTAATGAGTAAAGTTATCCCCCCTGCGGCTTTGATTTATTACAGAGCCGCAGAGGGGATGT
>JAAZGC010000101.1 GCA_012511425.1 Clostridiales bacterium
GAGATATAAGCGCCGCCGCCGTGTCTCCCGCGCGGAATCCGGTTTTTTCCTTCTCCGCCGCCGGAGAAGTATCCGCCGTCGGAGATGTAAACGCCGCCGCTGTTTCCGATGTGTTAAAATCGGCAGTGTTTGTTATATTAGCCGGGTTGTTCATTATATTCACCTCATGTTTATCGTTAAACGATAATATTATACTACCAAATTTATCGAAAGTCAATAAACATTTTGTGAATTACGAAAAAAACGGCCGAAAATAAAAAAACCGTCCCGCAAAAAGCGGGGCGGTTCGGAATAAAGAATTCGTCTGTTATCTTTTCTTTGCGATAACTGCGCTTCCGAAAGCGGCGGCAAGCGCAAGTATAACGATCGCCGCGGAGTTGCCGGTCTGAGCGGCGGCAGCAGGCGCTGCGGGAGCTGCTTCGGCAACGGGAGCCTCGGGAGCGGGCGTCTCGGCTTCGGCGGGAGCTTCTTCAGCCGGAGCTTCGGCGGCAGGGGCTTCCTCGGTCACAAGAGAAGCCGTGTCGGGCTCAACTCCGGTGCCTGCCCAGATAATAAGGTTGTCGAAATCAGCCTTGAGCATGGTCGAAGACTTGAATGCAATGGCGTATGCGTTTATGCTGCCCCATTGATCCTGATTTTTAACCATCTCGGAAACCTTGGTGCCGTTTACATAAACGGTCGGACCTTTTTCTTTAGACATTTCGACCCGAACAGTGAAAGTAATGTCCTTTAATGAATATTCGTTTTCATCGAAGTCAATGCCGAATACCGTCTTGCACATTCCGGTATCCGAAGTGTCTCCCATCGGGACTTCGTCATCGCTGTAATGAGTCCAATCGCTGTCGTGGCGTATCTGGTTATAGCCGTCGCCGCGGAAGCGGACATCGACGGTGTTGTAGTTGTTCATACCGTCATAGTTGCAAAGCAGCGAAAGATACCGGTATGTGTTTCCGGCTTCGCGGTAGGTTGCTTCGTACTGATAGCTGTAATCACCGGAGCAGAAATTCTTAAGGTAATCAGAATCCATGATCACGGCGTATGAGTCGGATGATTCGCCTACGGTTTCATCAAGATTGTCAATATGGAGCTGCCCGTTCTCGATTGTCATTACGGCGGTGCAGGTTTTGAAGCCCTCGCTCTTTGTCCAGCCGAGCGACTGCAGTGTTGAGTCTGTATCGGTATCGGAAGCGTTGTCGAAGTTTTCGAAATAGATTATTGTTCCCGGAGCGAGATTTGCGTCAGGCGCATCGCCGAAAATCTTCCCCGCACTGATTGAGGAAGCCAGCAAAGCCGCGACCAATAGCGTTAAAAGAATTGAACATAAGATTTTTCTCATAATAATACCTCGTTAATCTGTTCTTTTGGCCAAATGACCTTATAATAATAACATAAAGATGTGATTTTGTCAATGCTTGAATTCTGCGAACCCTGAATTATCTTATAATAATACTGCTGTTAATATAAAATGTTTATTTTTAAAAAAATATAAAGGGATATGAAGAAAATCCGCCCTGCTTTCTGCGGGGCGGATTTCTTGTGAGTATTGTTATCGTCTGTTATCTTTTCTTTGCGATAACTGCGCTTCCGAAAGCGGCGGCAAGCGCAAGTATAACGATCGCCGCGGAGTTGCCGGTCTGAGCGGCGGGAGCTGCGGCTTCGGGCGCCGGTTCGGCAACCGGTGCGGGAGCTTCAGGCTCGGGAGCCGGTTCGGGCGCCGGCGGCTCTGTTTCCGGCGGCTCCGTCTCGATAACGGGAGGAAGTGCTTCCTTATCCGAAAGCGTGTAAGTGAAGTCACATGTCTGAGTGCCGGAGGCGGCTCCGTTCTGGTAGTCCTCGGTTACGATATCATTGATCTGAAGGGAGGAATCGAAGGTGCGCCCGGCGGCGAGATTGTTGAGCGGAAGTGCGACTTCGACAACATAGCCGGTGCCGTCGGGTTTTTTGGCTTCGGCGTGCTTTGATTTGTCGAAATCGAATGCGGTGCTGCCGTCACCGTCTCCGCCGAGGAAGAAGTCGCCGTCCCAGGATGCGTGAACCTTAAAGACGAGATCTTCATCGGTGAACCAGAGCTCGGCGGAGTCCTGCTGCCATCCTCCTTCCTCGATGGAAGGCAGTATGGTGGAGTCGGTAACATCGACGGCAACGTAAAGATAGCTTGTGTCCCAGAGGAAATAAACCGTACCGGTGGTATCGGTTCCCTCGCAGTCGCCCCAGATATAGAAGTTGGGGTTGTCGAGGGTTGCGGAGGCGGACTGGGTGTATATCTCATCCAGAACGCCGTCAAGGACAGGCGTGCCCTTCAAAACCTCGCCGGATATCTGCCCGGCAAAAGAGGGAAGGAGCAGAACCGCTAAAATCAGGGCAGCTGCGGTGATTGCAAGAAGTCTTTTCATGTCAGATAAACCTCCGTTTCGTTTTTTACATTATTGCGGTGAAGTTAATTCTAACATAATGCAAATTAAAAATCAATGGGCAATTCAAACAAATCGTTGCCCTCAATATACACATAATGCACAAACTATTTATAAAAATACGATTATGATTGTAAAAGTTATCGGAATGAAGAACTTCGGGCAGTTTTTGCGATGATTTCCGGGTTTTTCGGCCTTTGTGTTAACATATGGTTCATTTGTTTCCCATCGTCGAAAAACATCATTGACTTTCACTGACTTAGGGTGTATAATATTTGAAGAAAAAAGAAAGGCGGGACGCGGCATGGGTATTTCCGACAGAATAGCCGAAATCCTCGAGCAGATGCTCGAATCGGAAGGCGGGCTGCTGGTCATCCGCCGCAACGATTTTGCGGCGAAGGTCGGCTGTGCGCCGAGTCAGATAAATTACGTAATCGGCTCGAGATTCACCCCCGAGAGGGGCTATCTCGTCGAAAGCCGGCGCGGCGGCAGCGGCTATGTGAGGATAATCCGCCGGAAGATCTGTGCGGATGAGTATCTGATGCACTTTTTCTGCGCCATCGGCGACGAAATAAACGAAAAAGCCGCCGCGGCTTATATCGACAACCTCGACGGCGCCGGTTTTATCACCCGGCGGGAACGAAAACTGATGCTGATCGCGGTTTACGCCGCCCCGGACGACGCAAGCCGCGCCGATCTGATGCGCCGCCTCGTCCTTGCGGTCATGAAAGAGAACGAATAAAGTGCAGTCTTTCGCAAACTCCCGCCAAATATCCCGTGAGACGAAAAACACCTGTGAATAAATATACGAGGCGACATAAATGTCAGACCGCTCACCGCTGAAAACCGAAGCGCGCAACCCGCGCACCATGAATCTTGATAAAGCGCCGCCGATTGAGCTTGTCCGGATGCTGAACGAAGAAAGCCGCCGCGCCGTTGAAGCGGTCGCCGCGACGGAAAGAGAGATTGCCGAAGCGATAGAACGCATCACCGATGGGATGTCGCGCGGCGGGCGGCTTATCTATGTCGGCGCCGGAACATCGGGACGGCTGGGCGCCCTCGACGCCGCCGAATGCCCTCCGACTTTCGGCGTCGGTTATGACAGGGTAGTTGCCTTGATGGCAGGAGGGGAGAAGGCGTTTTTCAAAGCCGCCGAGGGTGCCGAAGACGACGCCTCTGCGGGACGGGGAGATATCGCCGCCCTGGGTATAACCGCCGACGATTCTGTTATCGGTATATCCGCCGCCGGAGGGGCGAAATACGTCATTGCGGCGGTGGAATACGCCGCCGGATGCGGAGCCTTTACCGCGGCTGTAGTCTGCAACCCCGGCACACCGCTCGGCGCCGCCGCTTCGCTTACGATTTTCGCCGATACCGGGGCAGAAGCGCTGACCGGCTCGACGCGGCTGAAAGCCGGAACCGCGCAGAAGCTGATACTCAACTCGATTTCGACCGGAGTTATGGCGCGGCTCGGCTATGTTTACGAAAACATGATGATAAACGTAAAGCCGACAAACGAAAAGCTGCTTCGGCGCGCCGCCGGCATAGCGGCGGAACTCTCCGGCAACTCTCTTGACGAAGCATTTGCGGCTGTCAAAGCCGAGGGAAGCGTAATGGCTGCAATAGAACGGCTGAAAGGCAGGACTAAACTTTGAGAAAAGAAAATCTGTCGGTTGACCTATCCCTTTTTGAAGGTATGGTTTCGGTCCGCGCGGTAATCCGCTCGCTTGAAAGCGAAAGAGACGGAGGCGCACCGGCGCGGAAAATCGAGCGGATATATTACGACCGCGCAAAAGAAGAAAAAACGCCGAAAGAGCTTGCCTGGCTGCGTCGGCGCGCCGACGAATTCGGCTTTCGGATCGAGCTTGTCCCGAGGGAAGTAATCGACGCGGCGGCCATCGGCACCAGCCACGGCGGTGTGCTTGCCTTCTGCGCCGACCGGGAATTTTTGACGCTCTCGGCGGAATTGCTGCCGGAAGACGGCTTGTTTTTCATGATAGACGGCATCGAAGACCCGTATAACTACGGTTACGCAATCCGATCGATCTATGCCGCGGGAGCCGACGGCCTTATCCTTTCGCCGCGAAGCTGGATGACGGCTGCGGGAACTGTCTGCCGCGCATCGGCCGGGGCGAGCGAGCTTATCCCGATGTATCTTTGTCCGGAAGCCCGCATTCTGGGCGAAGACGGCATTTTAAGAGACGTTCCGGACGACCGGGAGGCGCTGCGGCTGATGAAAAAATCCGGATATAAGATCATCGGTGCGGATATCGATAATTCTGTCTCTGTCTGGGACGCAAGCCTGACTCGCCCGCTGCTGCTCGTCGTCGGCGGGGAAAAGCGCGGGATTAAGAAGCGCCTCCGCCCGGAGCTTGACCTCATCGTTCGCCTCGATTACGGCCGCGAATTCGGAGAAGCGCTCTCCGCCGCCTCCGCCGCTTCGGTGCTCGCCTTTGAAGTGCTGAGACAGAACCGAATATAAAAAAGAACGGAAGCCTCTTTGATAAAGCTTCCGTTTTTTAATACAAGTCCGGATTTTATGACGCAAATCAGAATACTATAAAGAAAACTGATCAACTGGCGGGGACTCAGATGAAAAAAAGATATCTCTGGTTCTGCTTTTGTCGGTTACCTTCTGCGTCTGCGGTACCGGCTCAGCGAGGGCAAATCAGCCCGAACCGGCAATTCATTTGTCATGCGCCGCCTCTACTCCGACTATAAAATCAAGCCGCTGAATCCTTCGGCGCATCTGTATTACCCTTCAAAAACCGTTTCCCCTTCAACAACCGTCCGCCTGATCCGCAGCTCTCGGTCCATTACGACCAAATCCGCATACTTTCCCGCGTCGATACTGCCGCGGGAATTTTTTATCCCCATTATTTCGGCGGGAGTTTCCGACGCCATCCTTGAAGCTTCCGGTAAAGATACGCCGGCGAGGTATACCATGTTGCGGAGAAGCCGGTCGGACGTCGCAATCGAGCCGGCGAAGGCGGTGCGGTCATTTGTCTTTGCAACGCCGTCTTCGATCCAGCAGGGAAGACCGTTTTTGCGGCTGCCTAAAATCGACTGCGTTCCCTGTGCCGTTCCGGACCCGCGCATCGAGTCGGTAATCAGGGCAATCCGGCCGCTTCCCTTTATCTTGTAAATCAGTTTCAGAAGTTCCGGCGGCAGATGAATCCCGTCGGCGATAATTTCGACATACATTCCGTCCAGAAGATAAGCCGCCTCGACCGCGCCAGCCCTTCTCCAGACCCCGATCCGCCTTGTCTGGCTCATCGCGGAATAAAGGTGGGTCATCAGCCGGTAACTGCCGCGTGTGTATGCGTCGATAACGTCTTCGCAGACGCAGTCGGTATGCCCTATCGAGGGTAAGATCCCCTTTTCGGAGAGGAAGGCGCCGAGCTCGACCGCGCCGGGCAGTTCGGGTGCTATCGTCATACGGCGGATATTGCTGGAGACGGCGAGCAGCTCCTCGTATTCTTCCTTAATCGGATCGCGGATGTATTTTTCGTCCATCGCGCCCTTCTGCGATTTTGCGATATACGGCCCTTCAAGGTGGATTCCGAGCATTTTAGCTCCGCCGCCTGCCGCCGCGGCTTCGTCAAAAGCGCGTACCGA
>JAAZGC010000102.1 GCA_012511425.1 Clostridiales bacterium
AAACACACAAAACAAACGCTGTGCGTGACAAGCGATTCCCGCCTGTCACGCCGATTTTTACAACAGGCTTTGATATGGCAGACAAAAAACAAAACTCCGATCAGAAAAGGGATTTTTCCTTTTATTTTCCCCGATATGCTCCCGATCACGAGCTGCGGCCGGTGACCGATGCGGCGCAGGATATCCGCATCCGCTGCGACCGCGAGAAGAAAATAGTCGAGATCACAGCCTCCTTCGGCTGCATTTTTAATAAAGACGAGCTTTATGCCGTCGAAGACGGCATAAAAGAAGCTTACGAGCTTAATATCGTCCGCCTTATGCCGCGCTATCCGGCAGAGCTTTTTTCTCACGGCTATCTGCCGCAGATAATAACCGAGCTTTACAGGATAGGCTCGGTTTCCCGCGGTTTTTTCGACAATTATGATGCATACTGGGACGGCGACACCCTTGAGATCGATGTGTATTGCTGCGGCGGAGGGATCGAGCTGCTCTGCGACGCCCTTACTCCCGAACTGATATCCGGAATAATCCGTTCCGAATTCGGACTTGATTATAAGGTGGAAATACGGCAGAACGAAAACTGGCAGCAAAACAACGACGATTTCGAACAGTCGATAATCGAACAGGAAAATCAATTTCGCTCCGATGTCTCCGCCGCTATCGCAAGAAATGCCGAACTTGCCGCTGCCGAATCCGAAAAGGCGGTAAAAAAAGAAAACGGCAGGAACGATTTGTCAAACCTTACTGCGGTGAGCACGCTGAACCCGGAGGAGCATATTTATCGGGAGCTTGATAACGGAATAGTTAAAACAGGATTCCTGACGCTGGACATATCCGGGGCAAAGGCAGTTTTCGGTTCGGAGTTTGATCTTTCGGAGCCGGACCCGATAAGAAGCCTTACAGAGGCGAAGCGAAATGCCGTTGTTTACGGAGTTGTATTCAACCTGGACTCAAAGCCGCTCCGGCGCAGCGATAAAATCGTCACGACATTCAACATCACCGACAAAGATGCCTCGCTCCGAGTAAAGCTGATAGCCGAGCAGGCAAAAACCGACGAGCTTATGAACGCCGTTTCCGACGGCGACGCAGTCGCGATTCGCGGCTCGGTCAGGAAAGACGACTTCGATAAAGAGCTGATTTTGAATCTTTCCGATGTGATGAAGCTGAAATCGATCGGACGCACCGACGACGCCCCCGAAAAGCGGGTGGAACTGCATCTTCACACACAGATGTCGGCGATGGATTCGACAATTCCGCCCGATGAAGCCGTCAAGCTCGCGAAAGCCTGGGGACACAAGGCGGTCGCGATAACCGACCACGGCAATGTTCAGGCGTTTCCGATTGCGATGGAAGCGGCGGAGAAGATAGGCGGGATAAAGGTTATTTACGGCATGGAGGGCTATTTTGTCGACGATACCGCAAGGGCGGTTTACGGCGAATGCGACAAGCCGCTCGACGATGAATTCGTCATCTTCGACATAGAAACGACGGGGCTTTCCCCTCTTCATGACAAGATAACCGAAATCGGCGCGGTGCTGATGCAGGACGGCGAAGTCAAAAGCCGATTTTCGACCTTTGTCGATCCGCAGCGCCATATCCCGGAAAATATCACGGAACTGACAAATATAACCGATGAGATGGTTTCGGGTGCGCCGAAGGACGGAGAAGCGGTCAAATCCTTCCTCGACTGGGCGGGAGGGCGGCTGCTCATTGCGCACAACGCCAACTTTGACACCAGCTTTATCCGGCGGGTCGCCGACGAAAACGGAATTGAATTCACAAATCCGTATCTTGACACCGTTGCGCTTTCGAGGTTTATAAACCCAGAGCTTTCTAACCATCGGCTTGAAACCTTGGCGGAATATTTCAATTTGGGCGACTTCGGACACCACCGCGCCGACGCGGACGCCGAAATGCTGGGGCTTATCTTCAGCTGGATGTGCGAAAAGCTCCGCCGCGAAGGGGTAACCGATCTCGGCGCGATGCAGCGGGTAATGTCGGACAAGGCTGACCCGCTGATGCTGCGGGCGCATCATATTATAATTCTTGTTAAAAACCTGACCGGGCTTAAAAACCTGTATAAGCTGGTTTCAAGGTCGTATCTCGACTATTTCTACCGCAATCCTCGTATACCGAAGACTTTGCTTGACGAGCACCGCGAGGGGCTGATACTCGGCTCCGCCTGCCAGGCGGGAGAGTTTTTCTCGGCGCTGATGGATAACCGCTCGGAGAGCGACCTTATCAAAATTGCGAAATATTACGATTACATCGAAGTACAGCCGCTTTCGAACAACCGATTCCTGATAGCCGAGGGAAAAGCCTCCGGCGACGAAGATCTGATGAAGCTGAACCGCCGGGCGATCGAGATTGCCGACAAGGCGGGTGTCCGGGTTTGCGCCACCTGCGACGCGCATTTCCTGAATCCCGAAGACGAGATTTTCCGCAAGATAATGCAGGCCGGCATGCGATTCAGCGACGCCGACGGCGAGTCATCGCTCTACCTGCGCACCACCGGCGAAATGCTCCGGGAGTTCTCCTATCTGCCGGAGGATACAGCGCACAAGATAGTCATCGAAAATCCGAATGCCGTTGCGGACGAGATCGAAGAAGTCCGGCCGATCCCGAAAGGCACATTTACGCCGAAAGTCGAGGGGGCAAAGGAAGAACTCATACGTCTCTGCAGCGAGAACGCAAGGAAGCTTTACGGCGATCCGCTACCGGATATTGTCTCGGCGCGGATGGAGCGGGAGCTAAATTCAATTATCGAGCATGGTTTTGCGGCGCTTTACATAATTGCGCAGAAGCTGGTTGCCCATTCGGAGAGCCTCGGATATCTTGTCGGCTCGCGCGGATCGGTCGGTTCCTCCTTTGTCGCTTCCCTTGCCGGAATATCCGAAGTGAACCCGCTGCCGCCGCACCGCCGCTGCCCGAAATGCCGGTATTGCGATTTTTCAAACGAAGAAAAAGTCGGCTCCGGATTTGACTTCAAAGACAAAAACTGTCCCGTCTGCGGCACAAAGCTTATCGGCGACGGCCATGACATCCCCTTTGAAGTTTTCCTCGGCTTCAAGGGCGACAAGGAGCCGGACATCGACCTGAACTTTTCGGGAGATGTTCAGGCGCAGGTGCATAAATACACCGAAGACCTTTTCGGAGCCGAGAACGTCTTCCGCGCCGGGACCATCGGCACCCTCGCCGACAAGACCGCCTTCGGATTCGTGATGAAATACCTCGAAGGCAAGGGAATTATGACAAACCGTGCGGAAGTCGACCGCCTTGTCAGCGGCTGCGTCGGCGTCAAGCGTACGACCGGACAGCATCCGGGCGGAATCGTCGTCATCCCGCGCGAATACGAAGTCACCGACTTCACCCCGGTGCAGCACCCCGCCGACGACGCAAGCTCCGGAGTCGTGACCACCCACTTCGCCTTCAGCTATCTGCACGAGACCATATTAAAGCTTGACGAGCTCGGGCATGATGTCCCGACCAAATACAAGATGCTGGAAAAATACACCGGCATTTCGGTGCTCGACACCGCGATGAACGATCCCGATGTATACGCCCTCTTTGAAAGCCCCGCGCCTCTGGGTCTGACATCGAAGGACATCGGCTGTCCCCTGGGAACTCTGGGACTGCCGGAATTCGGAACAAGATTTGTGCAGCAGGTTCTGGTCGACGCAAAGCCGAGAAACTTCTCCGACCTGCTTCAGGTTTCGGGGATTACCCACGGCACCGGCGTCTGGGTCGGCAACGCGCAGGACCTGATCAAGTCGGGAACGACCGACCTTGCCGGCGCGATCGGAACCCGCGACTCAATTATGCTGACGCTTATCCAAAAATACGGCGTTGAGAACCTAATGGCGTTCAAGATAATGGAGATGGTGCGCAAGAACAAGAAAGGCGCGCCGATCCCGGCCGATATGGTCGAGGCGATGCAGGAATGCGGGGTTCCGGAATGGTATATCGACTCCTGCCGCAAGATCCGGTACATGTTCCCGAAAGCCCACGCCGCCGCATATGTCATGTCGGCGATACGCCTCGGATGGTACTAGGTCCACCGTCCGATGGAGTTTTACGCCGCCTTTCTCTCGGCGGCTCCCGGAGGCTTCGACGGCGAGATCGCCGGACGCGGACGCGGCGCCGTTCAGCGCATGATGGAAGATATCGAGAAGAAAGGCAACACCGCCACCGCGAAGGAAAACGAGCTTTATACCACCTTCCAGCTTGTAAATGAAGCGATGGCAAGGGGAATAAAATTCCTGCCGGTCGATCTTTATAAATCGGATGAGCGGTATTTCCTGCCGGAAAACGGGGCGATACGCATGCCCTTCAACTCGCTGCCCGGGCTCGGCGACGCCGCCGCAAATTCGATAGCCGAAACTGCGAAGGCAAATCCCGAGCTTTCGAAGGAAGAACTCCGCCAGAAAGCGCAGATATCGAAATCGGTAATGGAGATAATGGAGCGCAACGGCGTCCTTAAGAACATGAGCGAAACGAACCAGATAACGCTGTTCTGATAACCGTAATTTTTTGTTATATTTGCCAACAGCTTGCTTTGCGGGCAAATTTTTTTGTCGGCTTTCCGAATTGACTTTAGCGTGATAATATGTTATCATATTAGTACGATAAAATCATACGCATAATTAAAGGTCATACTATGTCAAAAAACAACCGCAGCGTGCCGGAAGGCACCCGCGATATCATCTTTTCCGAAGCAAAACTCGAACGGGAGATTTCGGAAAGACTTGCCGATGTCTTTGAAGCGGCCGGCTTTTCCGAAATCAGAACCCCGGCGGTCGAGTATTACGACGTCTTCGACTATCCCGGCCAGGCGATATCTCAGGACGAAATGTATAAGCTGACCGACAGCAGCGGAAATCTCATCGTTATGAGAGCCGACAACACCACTCCCGTCGCCCGCATTGCCGCTACGCGGCTTCAGTCGGAGCGGCTGCCGCTCATGATACGCTACTGCCAGAACGTCTGGCGCATCAGCCGCGGCTATTCCGGCCGCCGCTCGGAGATATTGCAGTCGGGCGCCGAACTTATCGGCGCCGGCGGGATGAAGGGCGATCTTATCTGCCTTTCCCTCGCCCTCGACGCGCTCAGATCATTGGGCGCCGAATATAAACTGGAACTCGGCTGCGTCGGCTATTACGACGCTCTGATCCGTTCCCTTCCGCTGACCGACGAGGAAAAGTCGGAAGTCAGAAGATATGTCGACGCAAAAAATACGGTAAAGCTTGCCGCCATCGGGCGAAAGCTCAGAGGCAGCGACGCTTCAAAGGGCTTTGACCGCATTCGCCGTCTTCCGCTTCTTTACGGCGGCGGCGAGGTATTTAAAGAAGCCGAAGCGCTTGCCCATGACAACGAGGATGCGCTCGGCGCTTTAGCTTACCTGCGCGGGCTTTATGACGCGCTTTGTTCCGCCGGTTTCGGCGACAGGGTGATAATCGATTTAGGCATGGTTCATTCCATTGATTACTACACCGGAACGCTTTTCGCCGGATATATCGAAGGCGCCGGAGAACCGGTGCTGCGGGGCGGGCGCTACGACAATCTGATAGACAATTTCGGCCGGGAAAACATTCCGGCGATCGGATTTGCGATAAATGTCAGCCTTGCCGCCGATGCATTGCGCAGCGGCGCAGATGCGGAAACCGCGCCGGACGTTATCATCCATTTCGGAGGCGACGACATAAAAGAAGCGCTGAAACAGGCGGACATGCTCCGCCGGGACGGGCTTTGTGCGGCACTTTCCTGCTTTGATACTCCCGCTCAGACACTCGAATACGCCCGGGAACGCGGCATAAATAACACAATCATCATCGAAAACGGCGACGCAAGAACCGTTGAAGCGGGAAAGGGGGCGGAATAATGATACGGATGGCGCTTACAAAAGGGCGGATCGAAGAAAAGGCGCTTGAAATGCTCACCGCCTGCGGATACGATCTTTCGTCCCTCGCTCCCGAAAATCGCGGCCGCAAGCTGCTTTTCCGCGCCGAAAACGCTCCGCTTGAGATAGTTCTGGCAAAGTCCGCCGATGTTATCACCTATGTCAGCCACGGCGTCTGCGACTGCGGCATTGTCGGGGAGGACACGATTATGGAGTCGGACGGGCGGTTTTATGAGCTGCTCGACCTGAATTTCGGCCGCTGCCGCTTTGCCCTCGCAGGTCCCGCGGGAAAATATCAGAGCTTCATTTCCGGCTACGGCCACAAGGTCATCGCGTCGAAATATCCTGCGGTGACGAAAAATTACTTTGAGGGACGCGGATTTGACGTTGAAATCGTAAAGATCGACGGTTCGGTCGAACTCGCGCCGATTTTGGGGCTTTCCGACGCCATCGTCGATATCGTCGAAACCGGCTCTACCTTAAAAGCGAACGGGCTCGCAGTCTGGGAGGAAGTCGCCGACGTTTCGGCGCGGCTGATAGCTAACACGGCGTCGGTCAAGATGAAGAAGAACGAGCTCGATTCGCTGATGTCAAAGCTGATGACGCAGATAAAGTGAGAAGACAATGCTGAAAAGATATACAAAAGATAACATTCAACTCCTGCTTCGGAAATTGGGGGAACGCGCCGACAACATCCCTCAAAAGGTGCTTGAAACGGTAAACGGCGTTATCGCCGCCATCCGCAAAGACGGCGACGCCGCGCTTAAAAAATTCACCCTTGATTTTGACGGCGTCGCGCTCGACAGCCTCTATCTTACCGACAAAGAAGCCGAGGAGGCGCTCGCAAAGCTGCCCGACGGGCTTTATGAGACGATGGAGCGGGCAGCGGTCAACATCCGCGCTTTTCATGAAAAACAGCGGGAGGAGGGCTTTATCAGCGCCCGTCCCGGACGGGTCACCGGTCAGCGGGTACTGCCGCTTAGAACGGTCGGAATGTATGTGCCGGGCGGGACGGCGGCTTATCCGAGTTCGGTTCTGATGAACGCGATTCCGGCGAAAGTCGCGGGAGTTGCGGAGCTTATCATGGCAACGCCGCCGAAAAAAGAAGGCCTGAACCCCGCCGTCGTCGCGGCGGCGAAGATTGCCGGAGTTGACAAGATACTGCTAGCGGGCGGCGCTCAGGTTATCGCCGCGCTCGCTTACGGCACCGAAAGCGTTAAAAAAGTAGACAAGATAGTCGGCCCGGGCAACGATTACGTCGCGACCGCAAAGCGGCTCGTTTACGGCGCGGTCGATATCGATATGATCGCCGGTCCTTCCGAGGTGCTGATAATCGCCGACGAGACCGCGAATCCGGCATATGTCGCCGCCGACCTTATGTCGCAGGCGGAGCATGACCCCCGCGCCGCCGCAGTTCTGATAACGACCGATGAAAAGCTCGCCGACAAAGTCGACTGTGAGCTGAAACGACAGATAGCCTTGCTTCCCCGCGCGGAGACGATTAAAAAATCCCTCGGCGAATTCGGCGCAGTTGTGATTATTGATACAATCGACGAAGCGGTCGCGCTGTCAAACGAGATTGCGCCGGAACACCTTGAGCTTTCGATTGCCGATCCGTTCTCGAAATTAGGGCTTGTCGAAAACGCCGGTTCGGTATTTCTGGGACACGACACGCCGGAACCGCTGGGTGACTATTACGCCGGTCCGAACCACGTTTTGCCGACGAACGGTACCGCCAGATTTGCGTCGGCGCTCTCGGTTTCTTCATTTGTAAAGCGCTCGAGTTATCTTTGCTATGACAGAGCCAGCCTGCTCGAAGACGCCGACGATGTTATCAGGTTTGCCGAAGCCGAGGGGCTGGGAGCGCACGCAAATTCGATAAGACAGAGGTTAAACAAAGATGAAAACGCCTGACGCAGCCGGTTTTCTTTCCGAAAAAATTAATAATATCGCCGAATATCAGCCGAATCTCGAGATACTGCCGATAAGGCTCGATGCGAACGAAAGCCCTTTTCCGCTGTCCGACGCGCTTAGAGCCGATTTTTCCGGATATATCGCCGGGGCGGAGTTTAACCGCTACCCCGACCCTTTGGCCGGGGATATCATCGCCGAGTTCGGCGCCGCTTACGGCGTGCCGGCGGAAAATCTCGTCTGCTCCAACGGTTCGGACGAGATGATATCGATAATCTGCGCCTCCTTTCTTTCAAAGGGGGAGAAAGCGGTATTCCTGCGTCCCGACTTTTCGATGTATGAGTTCTACTCGTCGCTTGCCGAAGTCGATGTTTCCGCTTATCAAAAGTCTGACGGGTGCTTTATCTGCTTTGACAGCCTTGAGGCGCAGATAAAGTCAGTCGGCGCAAGGCTTGTTATCTTTTCAAACCCATGCAATCCGACCGGGGTGATGTATCCGCGGGAGCTTGTCCTCGGATTTGTCCGCCGGCTCGCGGAATACGGTACGGTATGCGTCGTTGACGAAGCGTATATGGATTTTGCCCGTACCGACGAGTCGCTGATGAAGCCGGAACTGCTTTTGAGCGAGCCGAATCTTATCGTGCTCCGCACATTGTCGAAATTAGGGCTTGCAGGACTCCGCCTGGGATTCGCCGCGGCAAACGAGACGCTTATCCGCGGGATAAAAAAGGTCAAAAGCCCTTATAACGTAAACTCGGCTTCTCAGGCGATGGGAACGCTTGCGCTCCGCCGGTTCGATGAATTCCGCCGGAATGCGGCAAAGATACGCAAAGGCACGGCGGCGCTTTATTCGGCGCTTCTGCCGTTTTCGGATAGTTTGGGATTTAAAGTCTCGGAATCGGATGCGAATTTCGTATTTCTCCGCTTCGGCGCCCCCGCCGCTCCGCGTAAAATCCACGGCGAGCTTTTGAAGCGCGGAATTTCGGTTCGGCTGTTTGCCGGACTTTCCGCCCTGCGCATCACCTGCGGCGCCGAAGAAGAAAACGCCGCGTTAATCAGCGCGATAAAACAGATATCAGCCGACATGAGGTGAAATTATGCCGACCAAAAACACAAACAGCGACGGCAAAAAAATCCGCTCCGCTTCCCTTGTCCGCAAAACCAAAGAGACGCAGATTTCGATGTCGCTTGAACTCGACCGGGAAAAAGGCGGATTTTGCGGCAGTACGGGAATCGGCTTTTTCGACCACATGCTCAACTCCTTCGCCGTTCACGGCGGGTTTGCGATAAATCTCGAAATGGAAGGCGATCTCGAAGTCGACGG
>JAAZGC010000103.1 GCA_012511425.1 Clostridiales bacterium
ATTCCCTTCTCCATCCGGTCGACGTAAATGAACTCATACTTTATCTCGGATTCGGGAGCGATAGGCCTTATAATCGGAACCGTTTCACGAATTGAAGTTCCGGCGGTGATAACATCTTCGATGATAACCACTCTTGAAGAATTTCCGGGCTTCGCGCCGACAAGACTGCCGCCTTCGCCGTGATCTTTCGCTTCCTTTCGGTTGAAGCAATAACCTATATCAAGGTTATAATCCTCATAGAGCGCGGAAGATGCTGCAACCGCAAGCGGGATACCTTTATATGCGGGACCGAAAAGCAGATCAAAGTTATCTCCGAGCGTGTCGTAAATGCAGCGGGCGTAATAGTGCCCGAGACGGTTAAGCTGCGAGCCGGTCTTGTAATTTCCGGTGTTTATGAAATACGGTGTCTTTCGTCCCGATTTTGTAACGAAATCCCCGAAGGTCAGAACCCCGCAGCTGACCATGAAATCGATAAAATCCTTTTTGTATTGTTCCATAACTTCCTTTCAATCGGCTGTTTTAAACGCGGTTACGGTATATCCGGCGTCTGAAACGGCTTTGATAAGCATGTCTTCTTTTACAGAGCTTTTCATTTTTAATTCAGCACTGTTATTTTCAAGCGAAACCCGAACATCGGTAACGCCCTTGACACTCTCGAGCGCTTTTTTGACATGAGCGATGCAATGTTCGCACATCATGCCGCTGATTTCGAGTCTAACCGAGGTTGTTTTTCCGAACACCTCATATACCCCCTTGTTTTCATCAATCGGTTTATTATTTTCGTAAGATTTAGGATTAATAAACTTAAAACCCTTCAATCTAAGTGCGTTTGTTACCACGGTAACTGAGCTTAAACTCATCGCCGCTGCTCCGACCATCGGGTTTAACAAGATACCGAAAGCGGGATAGAGCACACCTGCTGCAACCGGTATGCAGACGGCATTATAGATCAGCGCCCAGAAAAGATTCTGGCTGATTATGCGCATCGTCGCGCGGCTCAGACGGACGGCATTTACGACGTCAAAAAGGGAGTTCTTCATAAGTACGATATCTGCCGAACTGACAGCGATATCGGTGCCGCTGCCTACAGCTATTCCGACATCCGCCGCTGCAAGTGCGGGTGCGTCATTGATTCCGTCTCCGGTTATCGCAACGCTGCCGGAAGTCTTCAACGCTCTGAGCGCATCGGCTTTGCCGGTCGGCAAAACTCCCGAAATAATCTTGTCTATTCCGGCTTTCGAAGCGATTGTTTTGGCTGTTTTTTCGTTGTCGCCGGTTATCATTACAACTTCAAGTCCGATGTTTTTAAGCGCATTAACTGCGGCGCGGCTGTCCGGCTTGATTTTATCGGAAACAGCGACCAATCCGTTTAAAACACCGTTTTCAGCACAGTAAAGTACTGTTTTGCCTTCATTGCCAAGCTCTGCGGCTTTTTCTTCCGAGCGCTTTGGTATATTAACACCTGATTCAGCCATGAACTCTATATTTCCGATGAGCAATTCCGAGTCGTCAAGCACCGCCGAAACTCCCCGTCCGGTTACTGTACGAAAATCGGCGGGGATGCGAAGTTCTGCGGCATTTTCTTTTGCATATTTGACAATGGCAGCAGCAACAGGATGCTCGCTCATCGATTCTACCGAACCGATTTTGCACAGCAATTCCGGTTCGGATATGCCACATAGAATGACATCGGTAACCGACATTCTGCCTTCGGTTATGGTGCCGGTTTTATCAAGCGCCATTGTTTTTACCGAATTCAAAGCTTCAAGCGCTTCTCCCGACTTAATCAAAATTCCGTCCTGAGCACCTTGTCCGACACCGACAGTTATTGCCGTCGGTGTTGCAAGTCCGAGAGCGCAGGGGCAGGAAATAACAAGAACTGATACAGCCGACATAAAGGCTTTTTCAATATCACGTGTGACAACAAGCCAAATTATTAAAGTCAAAAGCGATACCGCAATAACACACGGGACAAAAATGCCGGACACTTTATCGGCAAGCTTTTGAATCGGGGCTTTTGAGCTCATCGCTTCGTCAACGGCTCTGATTATTTTTGAAAGAACAGTGTCTTCTCCGACAAAATCCACACGCATTTCAAAATAACCGATGACCGAAACTGTGCCGCTGCTTACCTTGTCTCCGACTGATTTATCCTGCGGAAGACTTTCACCGGTAAGCGCTGATTCATCAAGCGAAGCTGTTCCCGAAACGATCTCGCCGTCAGCAGGAATTGAGGAGCCGGCTTTTACAAGTACAATGTCGCCTATCCGAAGTTCTGAAGACGGAATTCTAATTTCTTGACTCCCGCGGCGGACAAGAGCGGTCTCCGGCGCAAGCTTTATTAGTTTCTCTATTGCGTCGCCGGTTCTGGATTTTGCTCTCGCTTCAAGATATTTACCGATGTCTATTAATGTCAAAATCATTACGGCGGAGTCAAAATAAAGTTCGGTTTGCTTTCCGAGCATAGCTGCGTATATAGAGAAAACTCCCGATAACATCGCCGCTCCCGATCCGATGGCTATAAGTGAATTCATGTTCGGCTTCAGCCGGAAAAGCTGAACTAATCCGTTAGTGAAATACTCATAATTGATTAATACAACCGGAAGTGTCAGCAAAAATTGGGTCAGCGCCATTATGTCCCGGCGTTCTTTCAAAATCAATGGCAGCGGCAAACCGAACATATGTCCCATTGAAATATACATCAAAACAAGAGAAATGACTGCGGATATTATAAGTCGCTTCAGTCCCGATGATTTTTCGGCTTTTTCTTCTGTTACCCGACCGGTTTTTATGAATGTGTTTTTATTAATTCCGCCGTTTTTTATGATTGAAGCACCGTAACCGGCTTTTTCGACCGCTTTAATTA
>JAAZGC010000104.1 GCA_012511425.1 Clostridiales bacterium
CTTCAGCGTCCGCTGAGAGTTTCATCTGCGGTGAAACGTCTCCGTCGGCAAGTCAAGTGAATAACCGCTTTGCGGTTATTCTGCGAGTTTCGCTTTGCGAAACATCTCCGTCGGCAAGACAAGTGAATAACCGCCTTGCAGTTATTCCGCTTCGCGAAACCAATCAATCGAAATTTATGTTCTCAAGTGGCTAATCGCTTCGCGATTAGCCACAAAGTTAAAGGTATATAATGCTCATCAAAATTCTATGCGTCGGCGATATAGTCGGAGCCGAGGCGGCGGGGCTTGTCGCCCGGAAGCTCTGGGCGGTGCGCAGCGCGCTCGACGCCGATGTCTGCATCGTCAACGGCGAAAACGCGGCGGCGGACGGCGTCGGGATTGACGTAAAAACCGCCGAAGACCTGCTTGCGGGCGGTGCCGACGTCATCACCACCGGAAATCACATCTGGCGCAAGCGGGAAATCCGCGCCTATCTCGAAAGGGAAGAGCGCCTTCTCCGTCCGGCTAACTACCCGCCCGGCGCGCCCGGCTCCGGATATGCCGTGATAAATGTTTCCTCCTACCGCCTGCTTGTGATGAACATCCTCGGCAGCCTTTATATGGAGGCGCTGGGAGATCCTTTCGCCGCCGCCGAGAGCATCCTTGCGCGGGAAAAGGGAAGGTACGACATCGCCGTCCTCGACTTCCACGCCGAAGCGACGTCGGAAAAAGCAGCGATGGCGCATCTCTTCGACGGCCGCATCCAAGCCGTCTTCGGCACGCACACCCATTGCCAAACCAACGACGCCCGCATCCTCCCCGGCGGCACAGGAGCAGTAACCGACATCGGCTTCACCGGCCCTGTAGAATCCATCTTAGGCATGAAAATCCCGCTCATCCTGAAAAGAATGACGACCAAGCTCCCGGAGAAATACGAAGTCGCCGAGGGCAATATCCGCTTAAGCGGCGCCGTGTTTACGGTAGATACCGAGACGAAAAGGTGCGCTGCGGCGGAGCTTGTGAATATGCCGATTGAGAAGTGAAATGTCCCCCGCTGTTTGCCGTCCGTATGATTCGCGGCGGAATGGCGGGGGAATTTATTTTAAAGTCCTAAAAGTCTTTAAAAGATGTGAGGGGGCTTGGGGGAGCGAAGGAAGATTTCTTCAGAAATTTTCCTTCGCTCCCCCAAAAATAATATAAAAAAAGACGGGGATAAGCGCCCCGTCACGCTGGTGACCCACCGGAGATTCGAACTCCGGACACCATGATTAAAAGTCATGTGCTCTACCGCCTGAGCTAGTGGGTCAAAATTGATACTTTGATATTATACCACAAATGAGGGCTTTTGTCAAGTAAAATTTGCGGAATGCTTCGCATCCGCTGCGAATATTTCCTGCGGAAATATATCGCTGTCCCGAAGTTGAGTTTTTATCGGTGTTTTTTCTAAGGAATGTTTCGACTTCGTCGAAACTTATTAATTGAATAACCGCAAAGCGATTATACAGCGCCAAAATTAAGTTTTTCCCCTGCGGACGCCTATGGTATCCGCAGGGGATGATTTTAACTTAGTTGAAACATCGCACTTTAATAACCGCAAGGCGGTTATTAAAGCGTAGATGCAATCGCCACCGCTACCGCAACGGTCGCGCCGACCATCGGGTTGTTGCCCATGCCGATGAGACCCATCATGTCGACGTGAGCCGGAACGGAGGACGA
>JAAZGC010000010.1 GCA_012511425.1 Clostridiales bacterium
ACTCGCAGAGCGAGTTATTCAGCTTCTTCATCCTCGTCAAAAAGCTGATCGTCGAATATTTCGGCTATGCGGTCGAACTCGTCGTCGTCCTCGATTGTGCAGAGGACATCGTCTCCGTTCTCGTCCGTCTCGGCCTTCATTATAACATATTCGCTGTTGGGGTTGTCGGCTTCGTCTGCCGGAATAAGCGCAAGGTAGAGCTTATCTTCAAGCGTGCAGGAGCCGAGCAGGGCAAATTCGATCTCTTTGCCGTCCTCATCTGTCAGCACGAATATTTCGTCATCAAAAAGTTCGTCTTGTGTCATTTTATTCACCTCTTGTTGTGGTTCCATCAATATTGTACAACATATCCCGCCGTTTGTCAAGCAGAAAATATAAAATCAATAAAAATCACATTAATTTTTATACATCCGGCAAGAATATTCTTCTTTATACCGCCGCCCCTGAAAAATTCCCCGAAATGGTCTTGATTAACCGCAGAAGATTTAATATAATCTTATCATAAAACAATCAAAATCTCCCGGACACGGCGTGTCCCGTCCCGTTTCGGACCCGATATGTCCGGTGTTTCCCGCTTTGTGTCGTGTTTTTTGAGCGGCGGATGTCGTATAATATAATCACGGAGGAGGACAAAGAAATTATGGATCAGGCAAAAATCGGAGGCTTTCTCAAGTTACTCCGAAAAGAAAAAAGCTAACGCAGGAACAGCTTGCAGAGCAGTTTTACGTATCGTCGAGGACGGTGTCCCGGTGGGAAACGGGCAGCAATATTCCGGATCTGAGCGTTCTCATCGAGCTTGCCGATTTCTATCGGGTAGACATCCGCGAAATCCTTGACGGAGAAAGGAAAAATTCAAACATGGACAAAGAACTCAAAGACACGCTGAACAAAGTCGCCGACTACAGCCGGGAAGACAAAAAGCGGATGGGAAGAAGAATGAGCGTGATCTTCCTGCTGGGGATCATCGGAAACCTTTTTGCTTTAATCGTTGAATTCGGCGATCTGCCGAAGACCGGATTTCTCGAATCGGCAGCCGGTTTCGGAGCCGGTGTCGGCTTCGGGATGCTGATAATCGGCTTCCTCATGGCGTCCGGAATCATAGATAAAACATTAGGAAAACTGAAAAGACGGATTCTCGGAAAGAAAGACTAAAAATCAGCCATAACCCCAAAGAAAAGGCGGCCGGGCAGAAATGCCCGACCGTTTTTTAATCAAAAAACCGATAATCACTTAACCGTCCGGCGGCGACGTTTCGGCTATGCCGAAACTCGCAGAATAACCGCAGAGCGGTTATTCAATTGCCAGAAGGCAATATTCGCGTGTCCCGCAGGGCGGGACACAATACTCAGCAGAATAGCGCCTGCGGCGCTGTTCAATTAGGCAACAGGCGACACCAGCACCCGTCCCGTGCCTTTGTAAACATTCACCAGACCCTCGCCGGACGCGGCGGAGCCGACCAGCGTCTTGGTGGTGCGCTCTACCGTGAATTCAAGCGACGCCGACCAGGCGATCGCCATGTTGCCGTCGATCTTGAGCACGTCGTTGTTGAGATCGATCACAAACAGCTCCTCCGCCGGAACGCGGCTTTCGAGGACCGCAACGCCGCTGCCTTTTAGGATCGAGTTGAAAAGTCCCTCATTGCCCAGAACCGCCGAAGAAATATTCGAACGGGCAACGACGCCGAGCTCAACGGTGCTGTCGCAGGCGAGGAAAAGCCCGTCGTCGATGACCATGCCACCGTTCCAGTTTTCGACATTCTCAAAGAGGATATACCTGTAAGTCGGCTCCATGACAATAAGTCCGAATCCGGTGTAAACGGGCTTGATCGCCGACTCGCCGGTTACTTTTCCGCCGATCAGCTTCTTCATCAGATCGCCGGCGCCCTTTACGTTGGTTGCGGCATTGACCTGACCGATCATCATCTGCATCGCGCCGGCCTGAAGGGTGACCGAGTTGCCGTTGAGCGCGGCGACGACCTGGCGCTTGCGGAGGTTCATCTGCGACGCAAAATATTTGCTCGTCGCGGTGTCGTGGGTCACCGAGTAGTCCTTGGTAAACTCAACGACGCTGAAACAGCCGTTCTGAGCCACCACATTGTGCGAGCCGGACTGGGAAAGAATGTTTTCCGTGAACATGATAGAGTTCTCCTGTTGTGTTATATTTGGTTTTTACGTGTTGATATTAATGGTACGGGACGCGAGTTTTTTATACCGTTTTTTCGTGTCGATCGGAGTTTAAATGCCGCGCCAACCTTTCCGCACGAGCTTTCTTTTCGTCGACATCGGAAGAAAGAACGCCGACAAGGCTGTCGGAAAGGAAGGAAACCGTCTTGCCCTTTGAGATCAGACGCGCAACTTCAACGCCGTTTTTAGTTATTATGATATCCTGCCCATCCTGCGCCATTTTCAAATATTTCCAGAAGTTTTTCCGAACTTCGGTCGAAGCGCTGAATAGCGCCATGGGCGCTATTCCGTCCCTGACTTGCGCTTTGCGCAAGTCGAGAGTTTTTGCGGAGCAAAAACATCTCCGTCCCAAAGTTGAGTCATTATTTATGTTTTTTCTAATGAAGATTTTACCTTCGGTAAAATCAATTTATCTGAATTCACTCTCCGAAATAGGCTTCCACTACCTTATCCAGATTCTTCTGATACGTCTTCGCGTTTTTCTCCCAGAGCGAGGCGATATCCTTGGCATCGTTCTTGAGGTTATCCCCCATAAAGCTGAAAATGTAGTTTATCGACACCGAATGCACATACCCGAAGTCGAACCAGATTGTTTCGCGGATGACGTCGAGCATTTCGGACGACTCGTTGTCGCGGCTGACTTTGCTCTTTAAAACCGTCTCATAGAACTGCGGGATGACCGACTGCTTCGATTCGGCGCACATCGCCTCGATAATTGCGCCGCAGAATGGGATGTCGGACACCGAGAGCGGGACGCAGAAGACTGACTGCCCGTCGTAAACCTGCGAGCGGTATTCCGCCTGCGTGTCGTCGCGCTTCGGGAAGGGCAGTATGCCGAAGTCGGTTTCCATCGAGCGGAGGGTCGCCGTGTTGTCGAGGGTGCCGGTCATGAACAGCGCGTGATCCTGGGTGAAGATGTTCATCATCTCGGTGTAATCCGCATCGATCGACGGGCGGCTGAAGAAGACTTCGTTGCCGCCGCTGTAAATTATGTCATACATCTTCGTGTAATACTGCACGAATTTGTCCGAGAAGAGCGCCAGCGTAAGGCTGTCGCCGGTGTTCTCGACGATCGGCAGACCGCCGGTGGTAACAAGGCAGCGGCAGCTGTGGTTGTTGGTGATCCAGCCGTAAAGGTCGGCGTTGGTATAGGCGCCGTCGCCGTCAAGGTCGCCGGTGACCTTCTTTATCTGGGTGTCGGCGTAGTCCCAGGTCCAGCCGCCGTCGCGGACGACCGAATAAAGGTCGCCGATGCCGTAATTTTCCGCCAGCAGCTTGTTGAAGAAGCAGGCGTAGATGTATTCCCACATCGTCAGCGACCAGTCGCCGGAGATGAAATACAGCCGCCCGTCAACGGTGTTGTTGTCGACGAATCCTTTCGTCCACCAGACGTTGTCGGGGCTGAGCGTCGAAATGTCGTAGAGGTCGACAAAGCAGTTATCCATCGCCATCGGCACGATATACGCCTGGTATCCGGCGACGCACTGATAGGCGTCGTCGCCCGCCATGACGCTGTTTTTGACAAGCGCCGTGAAGGTGTTCTGATCCTCCCAGTCGCCGGACGAAGTTATGCTTTTGACGTTGATGTTGTATTTTTCCGCAACCGCCAGATTCCGCCGGTAGACGGCGTCGTCCATGATATCGCCGGTTTCCTGCTCTGTGTAGATTTCGTATTCTTTATAATCGCGGCAGAGGATGCTGAAATCCCGCCCGCCGTAGTCTTCGCCCGGCAAAGACGCAAGAAATGTTTCGGTCGTCGTTTCGGCTTCGGTGGCGGCCGTGGTATCCGGGCTGTCGTCCGGCGCTCCGCCCGAATCTTTCCCGCCGCAGGCGGATACGCCGAGCAGCAGCGAGAGCAGCAGCAAAATTGAAATAAGTCGTTTCATAATTTTATCTCCGTATGGTTAATCGGTTTGCTATCTCTCTTTTATATTATACATTGTCGGAAGGGGATTGTCAAGATAGAATTGAATACCGCCTTCGGCGGTATTCGCGAGTTTCGCCAAAGGCGAAACATCGCAGCTCCAAAGTTGAGTCATTATTTATGTTTTCTTTGATGTATGTTTCGCTTTCGGCGAAACAATTTATCCGAAATCATCATCGAAACATTTCGAACCTCAATTCGCACAAATTTGAACAAATTATTTACATTGTTTGCTTGCATTAGGCGCTTTTATATGGTATAATATATAATAATTGTATTATAATATAAAGAGATAAACGAATAGGACGCGGGTCTTTAAAAGACGGATCGGCGTCCCCGGGACCGTTATTAAAGAGGAGTAATTTTGGACCCCCTGAACGAAATCTGGCAGGCGGCGCTTGAACTTATGGCGAAGGATTATTCGGACACTTTTATGGATCTCTGGTTCCGCTGTCTTTCGCTCACGGCGCTTGACGGCAAGTCGGCGGAGCTTTCCTGTCCTTCCGACTTCAAGACAAGCTCGCTCAACAAGGGCTACCTCGATACGCTTGAAAAATATCTTGAAATGGTGCTCGGCTACAGGCCGAAAGCGGCCGTCGTTTCGACCGAGCCGCCCAAAAAGGGGCATGACTGGCAGCTTCCCGAAGTTGACGCCGAGCCGGCGGCCGAGGGAACTTCGGAACCGATCGGCGCAGGCGAAGATAAGCAGGATCCGGAGTCGGCGGGCTTTGAAAGAAGCGCGGCGCTTTCCTACGGCAATGCCGAAGCAGAGAATTTAAACCGGGACTCCGGGCTGCCCTTCGATGCGCCGGATATGGCGGCGGACGCCCGCGAACAGGGCGACACCACCGACCCGCAGCTGCCGCCGAGCCTGCACCGCGCCGAATACACTTTTGACAACTTCATCGTCGGCTCGTCGAACAAATTTGCGCACGCGGCCTGCACCGCCGTTGCGGACAAGCCCGGTAAGAGCTGGAACCCGCTCTATATCCACGGCCCTTCCGGACTCGGCAAAACCCACCTGCTTTACGCGATTATCAACAGCGTGGTTGCGCGCTACCCGAAGAGCATAATTGTCTACGTCAACGGCGAGCAGTTCACCAACGAAATCATCGAAGCGATCGCCCGCGGCGCAACATCGCAGTTCCGGGCAAAATACCGCACCGCCGATATGCTCTTGATCGACGACATTCAGTTCATCGCCGGCAAGGACGCGACGCAGGAGGAGTTTTTCCACACCTTCAACGCCTTATATGAGGAACAGAAGCAGATAATCATCACCTCCGACCGGCCTCCCCGAGACATCCGCACCCTTGAGGAGCGTCTTCGCACCCGCTTCGAGTGGGGGCTTATCGCCGATATCAAGCCGCCGGATTACGAGCTGCGAATCGCAATAATGCAGAACAAGGCAAACGCAATGGGAATGAACATCCCGCTCGACGTCTTCCGCTTCCTGTCGGAAAACCTCCGCTCCAACGTCCGCCAGCTCGAAGGCGCAATCAAGAAGATTTACGCGCACAGCTATCTGACAAAAGAGCCGGTGACCGTCGAAACGGCGCTCCACTGCATCTCCGACATGGTTTCCGGCCAGCAGCGCGCCGCCGTCACCCCCGAAAAAATAATCGCCGGAGTCGCGAACAAATACGGCGTTTCGGCCGACGACCTCAAAGGCAAGAAGCGCTCGCAGGACATCGCGGAGCCGAGGCATATCGCAATCTACATCATGCGGCGGATGACCGAAATGAGCCTGCCGCAGATCGGCCGGGAATTCTCCCGCGACCACACGACGATAATGTCGAGCATCGCCAAAATCGACGAGCGGATAAAAAACAACTCGGTATTTGAGATAGAAATCAACGAATTAATGAAAGAATTTATTCGAACGCCGTAAGGCGTTCGAATAGCGAATTTCGCCTACGGCGAAATATCGCAGTCCCAAAGTTCAGTCATTAACTGCGTTTTTTATAAAGTTAAGTTGATGTTGTTTAGTATGTTGAAAGCGGTTTTCCACATTGTGGAAAGCGGGTTTTTCGTATCCACAGGGTTTCCACAGAAGCGGCGGGGTTCGGAGGGAGATATGCACACATTTTGTACATGGCTCGGATACGATTTGTCTTTATAAAATAACGTCCAACAGAGTTTTCCACATTCCCCGCACACACTACTACTGTTACTACTAACTATACTTACTTATTCTTACTTTCTCTCTCTTTCTGGAAAGAGCGGAAAGAAAAAAAATTCAGATTTCTTGAAAAAGCTGTGCATTTCCGAAAACTATTCAAATAAATTGATTTTGCGAAGCAAAATCTTCCATAGAAAAAACATAAA
>JAAZGC010000105.1 GCA_012511425.1 Clostridiales bacterium
GCGAATATGCCGTAATCGCCGCAGGTATGGCAATCATAGCGTTTGCGGTGTATCTCTTTGTCAGTGCCGGCATTGTCCGCGGCGCGTATTCGAGACTTCTGCAGGAAAATGATTATCATCCCGACAAAAAAGCGTTGTTAAAAAAGATAAAACCGTTCATAGGCGTCTATTGGCTTGTCGCGACATCCATATACCTCGCTTACAGCTTTATCACTATGGACTGGCAGCGAAGCTGGATTATCTGGCCGGTAGCGGGAGTTCTATTCGGCGCTTTGTATATCATACTTGAGTCGATTTACGGAAAAAAGAGAAATAAGTAAATTAGGAAATCATTGGGGAAAGTTCTGCAATTACAATAAGCGCGGATAACATCTATTGTAATACTACAAGATGAATATTTTCGAACACCAAACATCTTGACATCTAAAACCCGAAGTGGTATAATAAAAATGTCAGGTTGATACCAATGCTGCAATTTATTATAATCATTTATTTATTGCCGTCTTCACTGCTGTGTTATAAGCATCTGAAAAGGAAGCAATAACGTCGGTTTATATTCATCGGAGCCTAAAGGCTCCTTTTTAGCGTCTGGCCGGAAAGGAGGAAAGCAAATGCGCCGGAAATCAACCGCCCTTTTCGCGGCTCTCATCCTGTTGTTAACATCCTGCGCAGATAACCGCGCGGTTGAAATTGAGATAACCCCCGCGACAACCGCGATTACGGCGATGTCGGCGAACGATTATATTGCGCAAACAATGCCCGGCAATCCGCCGCAAAGCCCGGAAGAATTCGCCGAATCCGCAAATGCTATGCTTCAAGAGCCTTTTGTCCCCGATATCCCCGAAAATCCGACCGAAATTACCCCCGAAACCGCTTCCTCCGAATCCGCACTTCCGGCAGCTGACACATCTTCCTCCGACGACCCGCTTTCCTCCATCCCCGAAGAGGAATCGGCGGCGGAGCTTATAATAAATCATTCGACCGGGAAATATCATCTTTACGCGGACTGTCCTTATGCTGCGAAGATATCCGATGAAAACCGCCAGGTCCGCAGAATAAGCGAAGCGAACCTTCAAAAATACGGCTATGTCGTCTGTTCGTGGTGCCTGAAGCATTCGCAGGATACCGAAGATCTTCCCGCAGATTCGCTTTCCGGCGCATATGCGCCGGCCGCCCAAGTCCCGCCTCGGTCTGAGGAAAAACCGGGAGAAACAACAGCACCGCCAAAGGAAAATCCGCCGGCATCGCCGATGGAAGCATCGGCAGACGCACTGATGCGGCTGACACCGGGCGAGATAAAGGTGGCTGTAAACCTGAACACCGGAAAATACCACACCACTGCGTGCGCTTATGCAGAAAAAATCAGCGCCGAAAACCGCTGGGAAGGCATGATTGCCGATCTCGCGGAGCTCGAAGCGCTGGGGTATGTAAAATGCGAATACTGCCGCCGCGCGGAGACGCCGGAGCAAACACCGCCTCCCGCAATTCAGCCGGAAGAACCGGCGCCGATACCCGAAACCGAACCACCGAACC
This sequence comes from Clostridiales bacterium, assembly GCA_012511425.1. Classification (GTDB taxonomy): domain Bacteria; phylum Bacillota; class Clostridia; order Oscillospirales; family CAG-272; genus JAAZGC01. The sequence continues at coordinate 1,534 of JAAZGC010000105.1, forward strand.
GGGAAAATCTCGAAAAAAGCAACAAAATAACGATTATCCTGAACACCTCTACAATGTGCCTGCATCTGGACGCAAACTGCCGCGCGGCGAAAAAAATCAAGGACGAAAACCGATTGGTTGTCGAACTTGATGACATTCAGGGAATTTATGACCTTTTGGCGCAGGGATACAGCGCCTGCGGCATCTGCGCAAAACAATATAAAAACTGATAAAAAAGCCGCGGTTTTTACCGCGGCAGGCTTTATGATATGGCTTTTTTAAGCGCCGACATCAGCTCGCCGAATTCTTCGAACGCCGGCAAATCGGGATTGTCTGCTTTTATTTTCTCTGTCGACTTGAACAGGAAACCGGATTTTCCGGCTCGGATCATGGCGAGGTCATTGTAGCTGTCTCCGACGGCTATCGTGTCGAATCCTACCGATTGCAGCGCCTTGACGGTCGAAAGCTTGCTGTCCTTTATCCGCATCTTGTAACCGGTTATTTCACCGTCCGGAGCGACCTGCA
>JAAZGC010000106.1 GCA_012511425.1 Clostridiales bacterium
ACCCCAGCTCCTCAAACGCCGCGACGCACTTTTCCAGCGCCTTTATTATCTTCGGCTCGTTTTTGGCGTACCAGGAGGCGAAGTCTTTTGATCTGGTACTCATCAGATTCCGCATGACAAACCAGGGCGAACCGATCGATTCGTTGTATATCGATGCGAAGTTGAGGTTGGCGCCGCTGCGTATCGTGTCGAGCATCTGCGAGCTTATGTCGTCACGGCTGTATTTGACTTTCATCGCGATTTCATAATACTGCGGGGTAACGTTGCGGTAGGACTCCGCCGCCATCGCCTCCAGCATCGCGCCGGCAAGCTCGGTCTTCGGGTTGGTAATCGGAATGCACATAAGCGCCAGCGCGTCCTGAATTCGCGTCAGATACTTTTCCTGATTTTCGTCGTATTTCGGATACGGGATGATTCCGTAGTCGTCTTCCATATCCTTGAAGCCGCCTCTCGCGCGGTCAAGGTCGCTCGGTATCATCAGCGCCCGCCCCGATTTGAAGATTTTGTTCTGATTTTCGGTGTAAGCTCCGCCCTCCGCGTTGTAGCTGAGAACGCCGTCCGTCTCATACATCAGCGCATAGACTTTGCCGACCAAAGTATCGAGCTTTTCGTATTCGACGTCAAGCACGGGGTAGCCGTTTTCGTCCTTTGTGATCATCTTTATCCCCGAGCTCTGAATAAAGCAGTCGGGATTGTTGAGCCCGGTTATGACAAGGCCGTAGAGGTCGTTTTCGTCATACACGTTGTCGCCGTTTAGGTCTTCCAGGACGAGTGAAGCGGTTTCCCTCATCTTATCTATCGTCCAGAGCCCGTCGGCAACGGTTTTGTACATATCCGGCACCGAGTAATTCTCCGCCAGCGCTTTGTTGAAGAAGATTGCATAAGCCGCCTGCAGCAGCGTCAGGGTGATATCGCCGGTGACGAAATAGAGCTTTCCGCCGACGGTAAGCTCCTCGCGGAGCGTCTGCACCCACCACTCGCGGTCGAGGTTGATATGCGGAATTTCGTAGAGGTTCCGGAAAAGCCCTTCGTTTGCGAGAATCGGTATCCTCGCCGACCATCCGGCGATAATGTCCCAGGAATCGTCGCCCGCCTGAATTGTGTTGCGGATGTTTTTAAGCTCGTCGTTATATGATTCCCAGCCTCTGCCCTTGTATACCGAAATGGTTACATTCAGCCGCTCCTCGACGGCGCGGTTGCGGTCGTAGATTGCGTCGTCGATGATGTCGCCGGTCTGCTCCGAGAAAAATTCGGCGTAGGTGTTCTGGTCTCCCCGAACGTGTATCGTGAATTCCTCCCCGCCGAAGTCGAGGTCGTCCGGCAGGTCGTCGGGTATATCGCCGCGGTCGGTTTCCGCCGATTCGGTCTCGGCCGTAGTTGCGGCGGCGGCAGTTTCGTCGGAAGCGGGGGTCTCGCCGCCGCATCCGGCGGCGAATGTCAGCGAGAATATCAGCGCGGCAAGCAGCAGCGCCGAAATTCGGTATAATCTCTTCAAAGCGTCCAGCCTTTCTTTTTAACGGTCTGTTGTCTGAATTCGTTAGCTTAATTATAGCATTATCGCCTTTTTGTGTCAATATGTTTAAGTGATTTTCATGAATTTTATCAAAACGGCGGAAATAAAACGCTCCGGGAAGTCCGCCCCGCCGCCGAAGTGTCGCGAAAAACATACATCTTCCTCCCGGCGGCGAAAGTTCTATTGACAAAGGTGCGAACAGGTGCTATAATGTAATTAGAACTTATTCGAATTAAGCTGACAAGGAAAACGATTCGCATACATATCGGTTCAAGAATATTCAAACAAAAAAAGGAAAAACAAAAAGGGGGTTTTATGAAGGAGATTTTCAACACCGTCCGCACGGCGGCGGCCGCATTGGGCGGGCTTATCGGACTGTTCATCGGCGGCCGGGACGGGCTTATCGCCGCTTTGGCCGTCTTCGTCGTCATCGACACCGCGACCGGGCTTATGTCCGCCGCATCGGAAGGGCGGCTGTCGTCGGAGGTCGGCTTCCGCGGCATCCTGCGCAAGATGCTGATCTTCATCATCGTCGGCATGGGGCACATCATCGACACGCTGATAATCGGCGGCGGCTCGGTGCTCCGGACGGCGTTTATATTTTTCTATATCGCAAACGAAGGGCTTTCGATCGCCGAAAACTCGGTAAAGCTGGGGCTGCCCCTGCCGCGCCGGCTGCGTCTCGCACTGATGCAGCTCCACGACGACGCCGAGGGCGGCAAAGAGGAGGATGATATAAATGGCAAAAATTGAACTCGACATAAAGCAGGCGTATTGCACGGAAAACCCCTGCTACAAACTGGATCAGCCGCTCGCCGTCCGCGGGCTTATGCTCCATTCCGTCGGCTGTCCTCAGCCGAACGCGGCGATATTCATCCGGCAGTTCAACCGCCCGGATTTCAGCCGCGCCTGCGTCCACGCCTTTATCGACGCAAACACCGGCGATATTTATCAGACCCTCCCCTGGGAGATGCGCGGCTGGCACGCCGGCGGCACCGCCAACGGCTCTCATATCGGAATCGAAATGTGCGAGCCGCCGAACATACGCTACCGGGGAGTCGGCGCCGCCTTCGACTGCGCCGACCCGAAAGCCGCCGCCGAATATGTCACCCGCACCTACAATTCCGCCGTCCGGCTCTTCGCCTGGCTCTGCCGCCGCTTCGCCCTCTACCCCGCCGACCCGAAAGTCATAATCAGCCACAGCGAGGGGCACAGCCTCGGCATCGCCTCCAACCACGGCGACCCGGAACACCTCTGGCAGGGACTCGGACTCCCCTACACGATGGACGGATTCCGCCGCGACATAACCGCCCTGCTCTCCGCCCCGACGCCCTACCCGGAAACCCTCAAATCCGGCTGCTACCGCGTCCGCCGCAGCTGGCAGGACCCGTCGACCCAGATAGGCGCTTTCCTGTCGCTGTCAAGAGCCCGCCGCTGCGCGAGAGCCAACCGGGGATACAAAGTCTATGCGCCGAACGGGGAAATAATTGTGTAGTAATTTTTGCGGGGGAGACCTTTTCTGAAGAAAAGGTCTCCCCCGCACCCCCTCTAAAAGACTTTTGGGAATGGGACTTTTTGAAAGGGTAATTTCTTGCGAAACGCCGTGTTCACGGATATTTTACAAAACGGAACTCTTACGGTATTAAAATAAAACGAAAAATATGATATATTGAAAACACCAAACCGCCGCCGGAGGTTAAGTCAATTAAACCGCGTTTTTCATCAAAAGCGATATTGCCGATAATTTTCACAGCCGCCGCGCTGATAATATCTGCGGCAATCATCACCGCCGAAAAAAGCATGAGCCCGTATGACTATATAAAAAAGCACAATAAAGATGAAGCTTTTGCGCCGGCGGAGCTGTTGTATCAGCAAACCTCGGACGACGGCGTCTGCGTTGTGTTTTATATAAACGGAAGCGGAAAATTCTGCTGCGGAGTGTTGGAAAAGACTTTCTTCGGCTACAGGGAAGCAGGTTACGGCGGATATCGGGACATAAATTCCGAATCATACCTGCTCAGCCGCTTTCAGGAAAGCGGGTTTGATATCTGCTGGGGTGTCATTGACGACGGCGTTTCGGAAGTCTTCATCGACGGCGAGAAATGCAATATCGCGGAAACGCAGTATGCATTCCGCATATTCTGGCTGACGGGTTTTTGGGAGAATGACCCCGAACTGACGAAAATCGCATAAAATCGCGAAAAAAGAGAAAGCCTTAAATTCGGGCTTTCTCTTTTATTATGTCAACCCTCAGTTTGCCTCTATCTCCTCCACCGTCTCCCGGAGCTTATCCAGCGCGGCTGTCGTCTTCGTCTCCTTTTTGGCGTATTCCGACGCAAAAACGTTCTCCTTTTTCTTCGGGATGGTATCGACTATGATGTCGCTCGTCGAGCCGAAGTTGAAGATTATCCCTAAATCATAGCTCATCGACGAGAAGATAAGGTCGAGCATCCGCCCGGAGGCTTCGTCGTAGGTGTATTTGTTCTTGCAGGATATCTCGATGTAAGCCGGCAAAGTGGTGTATTTCGACTCGGCCGACAGCGCCTCCGCCATAAATCCGGAGAAGTCGGGCTGCGGCGACGACTTCGGCACTCCGAACAGCGTCGAGCCGATAAGGTCGGGATAGGAGCAGTAAAGCGGCTGCGATTCGTCTAATTTCGGGTTGGGGATGACGCCGTATTCAAACTCGCAGTCGGCGGAAAAGCCGCTGAGCGACTGCGGGAAAACGGCGATAAAGAGGGCTTCTCCCGCTTTAAAAACCTTCCCCGCGAAGCTCCAGGAATCGTAATCCACCTTGCCGGCAAAATCGTTGCAGAAGCCGGCGAAATCGGTGTCGCAGGTGAGGGCGATGACTTTGTCAATCGCGGCGACGGTGCGCGGATTGTTGAAGGTGAGCGCCGGATTGCCGTCCTCGCCTCTCGTGATAATAGCGACGTCGCAGCAGCGCAGATAGTTGGTAAAGGCGTTGTAGGAGTCCATCGTCACTCCCCAGCGGTCGGCGTCAGTCATCTCCCCGTCGCCGTCAAGATCGGACGCGACGGCGGCGCACATCTCGGTCATCCGGTCGACGGTCCAGACCCCGTCGTCAACCAGCGCGACGACGTCGGGAAGGTCGTAGTCCTTCGCCATATCCCGGTTCATCACGGTGATGTAGGAGCGCTTTTTGTCTTCAAGCCCGTAGTCGGAGGTCGTCGCGTAAAGACGCCCCCACAGCTCAAGCTCGCCGTTTGCCCGGCTGTTCCACCACGGCTGCGAAAAGTCGATGTATTTTATCTCGTTCAGATCAAGCAGATCGCCGTTGGTGATAACCCCGCTGATAACACTGAGCGGTGAAAAGAAGAGGTCGTAAAGCTGCTCTCCCGCCATCGTCGTTTTGCGCAGAATCCCCCCTTCGTCCTGGTTGAGGGTAGCCTTTATTTTTACGTTGTACCGCTCTTCAATCGCGCGATTGCGGCGGTAGATGGTGTCGTTGACGATCTCGCCGGTTTCCCCCTCGGCGTATATCTCGAAGTTGTTAAACTGCGTATAGGTCGGGTCGCTGTGTCCTAAAACGTGGAACTCCCTGCCTTCCCAGTCGGTGTCGGGAAGATTCGGCTTTACAACCGTCGTTTCGGCAGCCTCGGCAGCTTCCAAAGCCGCCGTCGTCTCCGTCCCTGCGTCGGTCTCGGCAGGCGCGCCCTTATCCCCGCAGGCGATGAATCCCGCCAAAAAGCAGGCGCAGAGGAAGACCGAGACAAGTCTTTTTGTAAGCTGATTCATGATATGCCCCCCTTGAATTACGATTTATTTACCTTAAAAAACACCGATAATGACTTAACTTGCCGAAGGCAATATTCGCAGAATAAACGCTTCGTGTTTATTCAATTATATCACACCGAAAGGGGAATGTAAAGAAAAAAACGCCGGGCTGCTGTTGAAAATTTGTCTTGCAGCCCCGGCAGAATATGCAATTTTCACGGACGAAAAAAGGCAGCTGTCCGCTTTTTTCGCTATCTCCGTGTCATGAGTCGCAACGACGAGAGTGGTGCCGTAGGTTTCATGCAGCTTCAGAAGCAATTCAATCAGATTGTCGGCGTTTTCCCGGTCGAGGTTGCCGGTCGGCTCGTCGGCGAAAAGATATGACGGGCGGTTTATGAGCGCCCGCGCCGCCGCCG
>JAAZGC010000107.1 GCA_012511425.1 Clostridiales bacterium
AAAAAATATTTTGCAATTCTATTGACAATGGTGAAATTCGTGGTATAATATAGAATAGTAGAGGAAATTTCTTTTTCTTACAAATATCTCCGGATAGCTTATTCGAGAGCGCCGGCTGCATCGTCCAATGCGTGCCGGAGGCGACGGCTCATACCCGTCTTCGGGGGAAATTAATACAACTCATTTTTCAAAGCGAGGATCTTTATCATGTATCAGGACAGAGTTATCAAGTGCAAGGAATGCGGCAAGGATTTCACCTTTACAGCCGGTGAGCAGGAATTCTACGCCGAGAGAGGCTTCCAGAACGAGCCGCAGCGCTGCAAAGACTGCCGCGACCTTCGGAAAAACGCCAATAAGCCGGCGCGTCAGTTCTTCAATACTGTCTGCGCACGCTGCGGCAAGGAAGCAAAAGTTCCTTTCCAGCCGAGCAACGACAGACCGGTTTACTGCAGCGATTGCTACGCCGAAATCAAAAAGGAGCAGTAATCATTCAGATTTGCTTTTGATCCGTTAACTTAACGGGTCGGGCAATCGGGCGGCGGTCCCGTTTGCCGAAACCGCCCAGAGCGGTGAATTATTGTGCAAAGCACATAAATTCGGTTGCTCTTTGCCGGGAGACTATGCGGACACTACGCAAAAACCAGATACATGATATTATATATTCATGTTGCCGAACCGCATGACTATTGACGGCTGATATCAAGGCGAATCGACACGTTCGAAAGGACGTGTCTTTTATTTTTTGATAAAAAACCGCCGCAAAGAGGCAAAAAATTGAAAATTTCACAGAAAAACTCTGTACAAAAGTATGGATTTATGTTATAATAATTTAAAATAGGTATAATTGTCTTCACCGGAAGTAAATTCATCCGGCGGGTAAATATAAAAAACAACAAAGACAGGAAATAATTAATGTATAACAAAGACGGCAAAAGCGGCGGAAAAGGCAGACAGGGCGAAAACAAGGGCAGCCGCGACGGCTACTCATCAAATCGCAGCGGGAATTCATCCTATCGAAGCGGCTCTTCATCAGGTCGCGGGGGCAATTCATCCAACCGCGGAGGAAGCTCTGCAGGCCGCGGTGATTCTCGCGGCGGAAACAGAAGCGGAAATCGCAGCTACGGCCGCGGCGGTTCCGGTGCGGCAAGACCGGGCGGCTACGAAAGCAGACCCGAAAGAAACCCTCGCAGAGATGAAAACAAGTCCGCCGGCAGATTCAGTTTTTCCGCGCCGGATGAAACTCTGCGCAGAAATAAGCCGAGAGACGACAACGAATATCGCGGCGAAAGAAAGCCCGCGGGTCAGGGCGGCCGCCGTCAAGACCGTAACAGCGCCTCCGGCAGAAACGACCGCAGATTTGACGATCGCCGCAAACCCGCCGGATCCCGCGAATACCGCGAACCGCAGCGGCAGGCGCCGCGGCATCTGGATTCAAATTCGCCGAGACAACTCGACACCCGCTTTGAAGAGAAAACCGATAAGATCGACAGCGGCGCAACAGTCGGCCGCAACGCGGTGCTCGAGCTGCTCAAGAGCGGCAGGGATATCGATAAGCTGTTTGTATTAAAGCCGTCCGAAGACGAAAAGCCGACCGGCTCCGTTGTGAAAATCGTCGCGATGGCGGTTGAAAGGCATATTCCAGTGGTTGAAGTTGACCGCCGCAAGCTGGACGAGCTTGCCGGCGATACCCCGCATCAGGGAGTTGCCGCAGTCGCGCCGGAAAAGGATTACGCCGAACTTGACGACATTTTTGAGCTTGCCGCCCGCAGGGGCGAAAAGCCGCTCATCGTCATCGCCGACGAAATCAACGACCCGCATAATCTGGGCGCGATAATCCGTTCGGCCGAGGCAGCCGGCGCTCACGGAATTGTTATCCCGAAGCGCCGCAGCGCTCCGATAACCCCGACGGTTGCAAAAGCTTCGGCAGGCGCGGTTTCCTGGCTGCCTATCGTAAAAGTCACGAATCTAAGCATGCTTATAGAAGAGCTTCGCGATCGCGGCGTCTGGGTATTCTGCGCCGAGACGGGAGGCGCCGACTACAGATCTCTCGATTACGACACACCTGCCGCGCTTATAGTCGGTTCGGAAGGCGAGGGCGTTTCCCGCCTGCTTCGCGAAAAAAGCGACTTCATCGTTTCGATCCCGATGAAAGGTCAGGTCAATTCCCTCAACGTTTCATGCGCCGCCGCCGTTATGCTCTTTAAAATGACGGAAAGCCGCAGCCCGGTTCAGCCAGAATTCCCGGAAGACGATGAGGATGAGCTTTTTGACGGCGAATTCGATTTTGACGATGAGTTTGGGGATGATGAGACCGATGTGTTTTCGTCGGAAAATTCCCCGGAAAATGAGTTTGAAGGCACAGACGCCGAACCCGCCGATTTTGCCGCAATAGTCGCAGACGGAGACGAGGCTCCCGAAGATCTTGAGGATCTCTTTACACTCGACGGCATCGATATCGATTTCGATTTATAATGCCGGGGCCGCAGCAATCTCCGCTGCCGCAGAATTCGTTTCACCGACTCGTGTCCGCAAGGGATGGTACTATGGACAGAAAAGAAATAGATAACGACATTAAAACAACCGAAGACGTCTCTCCTGATTCCGAATCGCAAAACCTGCGTGAGGAGACAAAAGACGCCGATATATCGTCATCCGATCTGCTGAATCGCCTTAAAGCCAATCTTGCAGAGCTGGAGGACATCGGCGCCGAAGATATCCCGGTTTCGGATGAGGAAAGCGTTGTCACGGCGAAAGACGTCGCGGAGATCGGGAAAATGCCTCCGGCTGTCGTAACCCCGACAGGCGCAATTCGCTATCATTATATAAAAATGTCGAGAGCCGATAATGAAAGCCGGAAGCGCAAAATCGCCGAAGCAGCCCTGCCCGGACAGCAGGACGGCGGCGTTCCGGCTGAAAAGGCTTCCCCGATACCCGGCTTCTTTGCAGGCATCTTCGGCAGGAAAACCGATTCTCCGTCGGCTGATAAAAGCGAAGAAATCTCCGACGCCGATCCCGATCTTGTTAAAGCTGGGAATACCGATGAAGCCGAAGGCGAGCTTGACAAAACCGATGAGCAGCTGATGGTTGCACTCGGTATGGAAGAGGAGCTCAAGCAGAAGGTCGGCGAGCAAAAGGCCAAAGAAATCGATGCGGAAGTTGAATTAAAAGCGCAGCAAGCCGAAAGCATAATCGCCGAAATGACGTCGGACAACCGCTCGAAGTTCGAGTATGTCGCGCCGCAGCAGGCGAAGGGCGTTTTTGCCTACTATCGCGCCTGTTACCGCGGGCTTATCTGGCGGGTGGGCGTTGCCATACTGCTTCTGATAGGCGCATTTGTTCACGAAAACATCGGCATCTTCGGCGGAAGCCTGCCGAAGGCTGTCGACGCCGCCACATATCCGGTTATACATATTTTAGTCGGAATGCAGTTTCTGGTGCTTGCCGCAGCGCTTATCTGGAAGCCGCTTTACCGGTCGCTCCGCTCGCTCGCGCAGGCAAAACCCGAAC
>JAAZGC010000108.1 GCA_012511425.1 Clostridiales bacterium
ATATCGCCGCCTATCTCAGCGTTATGGGCCGCAGCATGAACAACTACTACCATAAAGAGTGGCTGACCGAAAACCGGGGCGTCTTTATAAACGGTGAGCGAAACTCCATTTTCATGAATGTGCTGAAGCGTCTCGACGACGGCAGCTATTACGAGGATTTCTTTGAAAAAAAATGCCGTGAAGCCGTGAAAGACTACGGACTTGCCGGCGTTCATCTGTCAGACTGCTTCTGTCCCGTCCCCGCAAGCTGCTCCGCTCGCGATTATTCGGCGGATTATGTCGATCAATTCGTAACTCACACAGGTCTTAAGCTGCCGGAAGATATCGCCGCAGGCATGGATTCCGATTCGTCCGAACAGCAAAACGCCCGCCGGACCTGGATATGGGGAGAACACCGCGAGAGCTGGATAAGATTTTCGGCATGGCGCTGGAACGGCTTTCTCAAAAAGCTCTGTTCCTCTCTTGCCGAAATCGATGCGAAAGTCTCGATTCTGTGAGCGTATCTCACCGACCCGTTTGAAACTCTCTATGTCGTCGGAATGGATCTGCCCGCGCTTATCGAAGCGGGAGTTGACAGCGTAACGCTCAACGTCCTGCCGGACAGCGTCCGCGCTCCCGGTCAGCCCGAACTTTTTCACAAGCTTGTTTCCATGGTGCCGCTGATGAGTGCGCGTATCGGCTCCGAACACCTGCTTACCATGATAGGCGTAAAGGACTCGACCGAAGAATACGACGTGCTGGCGCACCGCCCGGCAAGTCTCGAGCGCACGACATACAGAATGCTCGGCTATCAGCTGCTGAAAGGCGGCGAGCCGATAAAAAGAGCCGCATCCGGTCTTTTGGTCTGCCTTGCCGACGGAGTTACGGCGGATCAGTGGGAAACTCTGCGCGGTTGGTTTGAATACGCATACAGCCATGATTTGGAAGAAATATCCGGCCCGATGATCCTCTGGTCGGAAATGGCGCATAATAATCTCCTGCCCGAGTATATCGCCGCCCGCCGCTGGTCGCCGCATAAATATCTGACCGAACTCAGCCGTTACGGACTTGTCATCAGCGGAGTTACAAAGCCAGAATCGCTCGGCGGGCTTAAAAATCCCCTGTTCGTGCCGAATTACGACCTTTTAGGCGAAAGCGAAAAGCAGTCGGTGCGAGAATACAAGGACGCTGTCGTCGGCACCGTTCCGGCGGATTTCGACTGGACGAACGAGCCGCTTTACCCGCAGTATAAACTCACCGATAAAAACGTCCGCTATCCGCAGCAGCTCTTTGCGTTTATCCCGGATGATATATTAAATTCCTCCGCCGCCGAAACCGATTTGTTTGCCGGTCTGGACTCATATCCCGATAAACCGGATACCCGCGCCGAATATCAGGGCGACCTTAAATGGGTGCCGGAGAACTATACTCCCTTCCCAAGGGTCAAGGGCGATTTTCTAGATTTCGGCGATATTCTCTATTTCAGCAAGATTTCTCTGGGCTTCCTTGAAGCATTAAAAGAAATCTTTATAAGGCTGCAAAAACAGACAGACCCGCTGACGGTCAACCTGCCGTATACGCTCATGCGCCGCAGCGACGGAAGCTATCTGCTCTATGTCTATAATCCCTATGCGGAATACTACAACGATCTTCACGTTCAGTCGCGGTATCCTATCCGCAAAGTCACGAATATCACCGACTTTCCGATACTTCCGGCAAAATACGCCATTGAAGAAAAACTTGATTATGTCGCCAGATACGAGGAAGATTTCCCCTTCTCAGAAAAGCGCGTGGAATTCTTCAACAAAGTCGCGCCCGACGGAGTAGCCGTATTCAAGATAGAACTCGACGGGGTTTGAAATAAATCCCGTTCGCCGAAAACCGCTGCCCGGATTAAAATGAGCCCTATTATCGAGTCTGCTTCATCGCCGTAGCATAAAAAACGGCGGCTGCAACCGTCCGTTGCGAAAGTTCAAGGTTCGCTTGGTAGTATGCAACCGCCGTTTCGGCTATAATATAGTCACGAAAAGCCGAAAAGGCAGATTTTAAATGAGGTGAAAATTATGATCTTGGCAGACAAAATCATCGAACTTCGCAAGCAGAACAACTGGTCGCAGGAAGAGCTTGCCGAAAAGTTAGGTGTAAGCAGACAGGCGATTTCCAAATGGGAAGGCGCGCAGAGCACGCCCGACCTTGAACGGATTATCGCAATGAGCAATCTCTTCGGAGTCAGCACCGACTATCTTGTAAAAGATGAGATCGAATCCGAAGTTGTCCCGGAAAAGGCGGAAGAATCCGGAAGTTCTCTCCGCAGGCTGAGTATGGAAGAAGCAAACGCATTTCTCGGCGCAAGACTGCGCAGTGCAAGGCCGATCGCTTTCGGGGTATGGCTCTGCATCATGGCGGTTATCGCTCCGATCCTGTCCGGCATCTGGAGTGAGTATTCTGTTGCGGAACCGCTCGGCTTTATTATTGCCGCGTTCATCGTTGCCGGCGCCGTCGCGCTGTTTCTTCTGAACGCATTTAAACTCAAAGCCTTTGAGTGGATGGATAATGAACCGTTTGAAACGGCATACGGCATTGACGGCATGGTGAAAGAACGGCTTCAGAACTTCATGCCGAAATTCGCCATACACATTGTAATCGGCGTCGTTCTTTGCATTGTCGCCTTGACCGTCTTTGTGGCATCGGATTTTCTTCCGGACCTGATTCATGTAAGCGAATATGCCGTAATCGCCGCAGGTATGGCAATCATAGCGTTTGCGGTGTATCTCTTTGTCAGTGCCGGCATTGTCCGCGGCGCGTATTCGAGACTTCTGCAGGAAAATGATTATCATCCCGACAA
>JAAZGC010000109.1 GCA_012511425.1 Clostridiales bacterium
CAGTTACGCGGTGCTGACCGGCGATCTTGCGATTATGGAAAAACTTATCGACAACGCCTTTGACACTGCGTTTATCAATGCCGGCCTGATGACCTGCTTCCCCTGTTCGTTCATGCAGGAGATCGCCGAATATGTGCTGATGCTGCCGCACCTGCTGCTGGCCCATGCGGCGCTTTCCGGCTCCGCCGATTTTGCCTCCGGATATTACGACAAGATGGCATCGGCGCTTGATTATTACCGTGACAATTACGAGCGGGAAGTCCTGCTTCTCTACGACCTCGACAAATGGTGTGTTGTCGACTGGCCGGACAACTGCCGCGACGGCTACGCTTTCAATCTCTCGGAAGGCAGAATCGCCGAAGGAACTCACAGCGTAATAAACGCCTATTATGTCGGCGCCGTAAAGGCGATGAACCGCCTTGCCGGCATCACCGGCAGACCGCCGTACCGGGACGCCGAACCGCTTGCCGCCGCATACAGAGAAAACTTCTTTGACAAAGAAAACCGCCGCTTCACCGACATACCGATGAAAGCGAACGCTGCAGGAGATCGCCATTCCGCGCTTCCGTCAAATTCTTTCGCTCTCTGCTTCGGACTCTGTCCGGATGCGGAAACCGAGGAGAACATCATCTCGATGATAATGAGCCGTCCTGCGACCAACATGGCGTTCTTCGGCACCTTCGCCGCGCTCATGGGTCTTAAGCGGCTGGGCAGGGAAGAAGAAATCATAAAGCTTCTCAAAAACGAAGACCGCTGGCTCAGGATGCTGGACGAAGGCGCCGACGTTACCTATGAAGCGTGGGGACGAGACGTAAAATGGAACACCAGCCTCTTTCACCTTTGCTACACCTATCCCATCCTTTTCCTCTGCGACTGGGGAATTGAGCAGTCTTTCAGCTGATATTATCTGCATAAAAATAAACGGACGCTTATTTTGAAGCGCCCGTTTTTAATGCTATCGAATGAACATCGCATCTCCGAAACTGAAAAATCGGTATTGTTCCCTCTTCGCCGTCTCATATGCATTCATCATTATCTCGCGTGAGCTGAACGCCGAAACAAGCATCAGCAGCGTCGACTGCGGCAGATGGAAGTTGGTAATCAGTCCCTCCGTCGCCTTGAAGCGATATCCGGGATAGATGAAAATTCCGGTATCGCCGTCAACGGGATGTATTTCCCCTTTTTCATCCGCCGCCGACTCAATCGTCCGGCAGGAAGTGGTTCCGACGCAGATGAGGCGCCCCCGGCGGTTATTTATCCTCTCGGCGGCGTCGGCGCTTACGCTTATGTATTCCGAGTGCATTATGTGTTCGTCGATCCTCTCGCATTTGACCGGGCGGAAGGTGCCCAGCCCGACATGAAGCAGCACCGGAACGATATCGGCGCCGATTCCCCTGACCTTGTCAAGCAATTCGGGAGTAAAATGCAGCCCGGCGGTCGGCGCGGCGGCGGAGCCGTTTATTTTGGCGTAAACGGTGTTGTATTGAGTTTTGTCTTCAAGCTTTTCGGTAATATACGGCGGC
>JAAZGC010000110.1 GCA_012511425.1 Clostridiales bacterium
TCACCGCCAACGAAGGACTTAAGGTAGCCTTCGGCATGGTAATGTGGGGCTTTGGAACCAAGAACGAAGACGGCACTTTCACAACCGGCGCCGGCAAGACTTATGACCTCACCTCCACTTTCCCGACCATTGACGACTACTACGAATCCACCTATCAGGCCTACGGCGGCGACCCGGATGCTTATTTCGGCACCGAAGCTGCTGACGACACCGACGTTCACGGCACCGCCGATACCGCATTCATTCTTCAGTACGGTTCGAAGGACGAAGCGATGGGCGGAGCAGGTGTTCCGAACATTTCCGGTATCAAGAAGACCGGCAAATACAAAGTAGAAGTTACCACCGAGGGCTTTGAAGCTCCGGCTATCTACTCGATCTGCGGTATTTCCGTCGCTCCGATGCACTACTACGGCGACGAAACCAAGTACGATTACGACAACAACAAGTTCGGCCACGACTTCGGCGATCTTTCCGTCGTTCAGTCGAAGACCAATTTCCCGATGGGCGCAGGCCCCTACAAGTTTGTTGAATACAAAGACAAAGTCGTTTACTTCGCAGCCAACGAGCATTACTTCAAGGGCTGCCCGAAGATCGCTACCATCCAGTTCAAGGAAATGAGCGACGACGATAAAATCACCTCGCTTACCACCGGCGACGCCGACGTTTCCGACCCCTCCGGCTCTAAAGCCAAATTCCAGCAGATCCGCGACATCAACGGCGGCGAACTTGACGGTTCCGTCATTACCACCAACGCTGTTGACAACCTCGGTTACGGATATATCGGTCTTAACGCCGACACTATCAATGTAGGCGGCAAGTCCAGCTCGGAAGAGTCCAAGAATCTGCGCAAAGCCATTGCCACCGTTATTGCGGTTTACCGCGATGTTGCGATCAACTCCTACTACGGCGACGCAGCTTCCGTTATCAACTATCCGATTTCCAACACCTCATGGGCGGCTCCTCAGAAGTCCGATGCCGACTATAAGGTCGCTTTCTCGGTCGACGTTGACGGCAAGGATATCTATACCGCCGACATGAACGCCGAAGCCAAGTATGCTGCCGCTCTCGAAGCCGCGAAGGGCTTCCTCAAGGCTGCAGGATACACCTATGACGAAGGCTCGGGCAAATTCACCGCAGCTCCCGACGGGGCGAAGCTCGCTTATGAAGCGCTTATTCCCGGCGACGGCACTGGAGACCACCCGAACTTCCAGGTTCTCTCCAACGCTGCAAATGCCCTCGGAACTATCGGCATAACCCTCAACATCAATGACCTCACCGACAGCTCCATCCTCTGGGATCGCCTTGATGCTCACAACCAGGAAATCTGGACTGCAGCCTGGGGCGCAACCATTGACCCGGATATGTATCAGGTATATCACAGCTCCGGCATCGTTGGCAGAGGCGGCTCCGATTCGAACCACTACGGTATCGACGATCCGAACCTCGACCAGCTTATAATCGATGCACGCCAGTCCGCCGACCAGGATTACCGTAAGTCTACTTACAAAGCCTGCCTCGACATCATTATCGACTGGGCGCTTGAGGTTCCTTCCTATCAGCGTCAGAACATCATCATCTTCAGCACCGAGCGCGTCAATATCGACACCATTACTCCCGACATCACCACTTACTGGGGCTGGATGAATGACATTGAAAATCTTGAGGTTTATCAGGCTCAATAAGCCTTTGAAAAACTCAGATTCAATCTGATTTCCAAAGCAAGCCCGACTTGCAACAGTTGGGCTTGCTTTGTTGGGTTTATATGCCGGCCATGGTATTTTTATCATGGCCTGTATATCAACCCAATACTGCAATCTATATACGTTTGAGGTACAGTTTTATGTGGAAATTCCTGCTCCGGCGACTGCTTTTGAGCATTCTGATACTGTTTTTGGTATCGGCGGTCATCTATACCGTTATGCGCGCACTGCCGGTCTCCTTTATCGAAGCTAAGGCACGTGAAATGTCTGCTCTTCCGGGAGCCAAAAGCTACTCCGAATGTCTTGCTCAGCTGAACGAAGTTTACCAGATGGACGGAAATCCGATCATTGGCTTCTTCAAATGGCTCAGCCATGCGATCACGGGTGATTTCGGCGACTCCTGGATGTATAATAAACCGGTTACCGAAAAATTTAAAGAGGTAGTCTGGGATTCCTTCTTCCTTTCGCTTATCTCCCTCGTTCTCGAGCTCGTAATTGCGATTCCTCTCGGAATTCGCGCCGCAACGAGGCAGTATACCAGAACCGACTATGCAATAACCGTCTTCGCCCTTATCGGAATATCGCTGCCTTCTTTCTTCTTTGCAACTTTGCTTAAGCTTTTATTCTCGGTGAAATTGGGAATCCTGCCGCTGAACGGAAAGGTTGGCCGTTTTTACGGTCAGTTATCGCCTTTCGGCCAGTTCCTTGACGTCGTTCGGCATTTTATTCTTCCGATAACGACACTTACCATAGTTTCAATCGGATTTTTGATGCGCTATACCCGTACAAATATGCTCGAAGTGCTCAACTCCGACTATATTCGCACCGCACGGGCAAAAGGACTTCCCGAAAGCAAGGTAATCAACCTTCACGCTTTCCGCAACACCCTTATACCGGTCGTAACGATGGTCGGCGGCACTCTGCCCGGCCTTTTCAGCGGCGCAATGATAACCGAGCAGCTTTTTGCGATCCCCGGCATAGGTTATACATCCTACAACGCCATGATCAGCGGTGATATTCCGTTTTCCATGTTCTATCTGATGTTTATGGCTATTCTGACACTGGTCGGAACACTTATTGCCGATATCCTGTATGCCGTGGTCGACCCGCGGGTACGAGTAAACTGAAGGAGGAACGACTGATGGCAAACAAGGATAATAAAAATTTAAAGGACGAACAGCATATTTCGACATCTGCCTCTCTCGGCGATGAACAGCGCGTCAGGGTGCTTTCCCCCTCGATGCTTGTTATCAAGCGGTTTTTCCGCAACCGGCTTGCGGTTATCGGACTTATAACCATAGCTGCAATGTTTGTCTTTTCTTTCATAGGACCGTATTTCTCCCCTTACGGCGAAATTCAGCAGTTCATGAAAGTCGAGAGAGAAACTCAGACTTATGCCGGCGCGACTTACAACACCAACTACTATTACACCACCGCGCCCGGATATGATTTCGACTCTATTGACAAGGCGGCTTTTGTTCTGGCTGCGAACAACCGCAAGGACAGCTTTACTTCGGCCGGAAGCACCTATCATATCAAAACGCTTTCGCAGGACGATACCTATCTGCTCGGAGAGGAAAATGTGGTTGCCGATTTCATTTCTCTCGGCGATAATGTAACGATAACTCCAAAATCCGACGCTTCTCTCCCTTCGGGATTTAATGACGCTGCCGCAGAAGCGGTTGCATCGGGCGCCGACAAATTTGTTGCAGATAATACCGAATATCACATTTTCTCTTCTAAACGATCCTCGTATATTTATACGCTTACCGAAACCGTCCTTCTGACAAAGGATTTATTCAACCCTTACGCTCAGGAAAGCGATATCAGCTTCGAGCTGCAGAAGAACTCCGAGCTTGCGATGACTGCGGGCGAAACCTCCTTTGAAGCCGACGGCGTTAAGTATACGCTTGAATACGGAGAAACCAAGATTACGATACTCAGGGACGGAGAGCCCTTTGCAGACATCTCCAACCTTATCGTAACATCGGCAGCCGCCGGACGGTTTATCAGCATACCTTTCCGCGACGCCGTGGAAAAAGCTATCGTTGAAAACGCCGAAACCTTTACAATGGCCGACGAAAGCGGCGAAGAGATCGAATATACCGTTATCCGCCGGGA
>JAAZGC010000111.1 GCA_012511425.1 Clostridiales bacterium
AGAGAAGCATGGGCTCGGTACCTTTTCTCTGCCGCTACAGACTTATCGATTTTGCACTTTCAAACATGGTAAATGCCGGTATTATAAATATCGGAGTTATGGCGCATTACAATTACTATTCGCTTATGGATCATATCGGCTCCGGTAAAAACTGGGATCTTGCCCGCCGAAGCGGCGGCATACAGATTCTCCCGCCGAATGTTTCCGCATATGCCGAGACACCTGCTACATATTACAACACAAGGCTCGAAGCATTGAAGTATAACATTTTCAATATCGAGCGTATTCAGGATGAGTATGTTCTCATGTGCGAATGCGACTGTGTCTCAAACTTTGATTTTTCCAAGCTGATTTCCGAACATACAAAATCCGGTGCGGATATCACCATAATGACAAAGAAAACTCAGCTGACACCAAAGGAAGCAAAGAATCATGTTATTTTCGATTCAAATTCCGAGGGAAAGATCACTGACTTGCATATCCGTCCGGCTGATATAACCGGCTATAAGGACATCAGCCTGAACGTTATAGTTATATCCAAGAAACTCCTTGTCACAATGGTACACGATGCCATCGCCCATAATTACACCTCTTTCTACCGGGATATCGTCGCCCGCAATCTTTCATCAAAAAACATCAGGCTTTTCCGCTGGGACGGTTATCATGCCGATATTCTTGACTTTGAAGATTATTTCCGGACAAGCATGGAACTGGTCTCCAATGAGAAGAACCGCAACGCTGTCTTCGGTATCCGCAGCCGTCCGGTTCTTACAAAGGTCAGGAATTCTCCGCCTACCGTTTACGGTGAGAACTGCGAAGTTTCGAATTCCCTTATAGCCGACGGCTGTATAATCGAAGGAAAGGTTGAAAACTCGATACTTTTCCGCGGTGTAAAAATCGGCAGAAACGCCTGTGTCAGAAATTCGATTTTGTTCCAGGGCGCACAGGTGGGAGAGCATGTCTCTCTTAATTGTGTGGTTTCAGATAAAAACACATCTGTTCGTGACAGAACCGTTTTAAGCGGAAGTGAGTCGCTGCCGTATTATATAGCCAAGGGCAGAATGATTTAATCCGATTCTTTTTAGCTTACAACCTTATCCTTATAAAGAGGTAATCAAATGAAAATATTATTTGCGGCTTCCGAAGCCCTGCCCTTTGTATCAACCGGCGGACTTGCCGATGTCATCGGTTCGCTTCCCGCCGCACTTGCAAGACAGGGGAATGATGTGAGAGTCGTTATCCCGCTGTACAGCGCCATTGATCAGAAATGGCGCGAAGAAATGAAGTTTATTTGCGCGGTAAGGATTAAGCTCTCCTGGAGAAATCAATACTGCGGAATATTCAGCTATGAATACAACGGAGTGACTTTCTATTTCCTCGACAACGAGTATTACTTCAAGCGTCTGTCGCTTTACGGCAATTATGATGACGGGGAACGCTTCGCTTTCTTCTCGAAAGCGATTCTTGACATTCTTCCTTATGTCGATTTTATTCCCGACATAATCCACACTAACGACTGGCAGACATCGCTTGTTCCGATATATCTGAAGCAGTGCTACAGCCATGTCGCGAACTACCGCACGATTAAATCGATACATACCATCCATAATATAGAATATCAGGGAATATACGATTTCAATGTTCTGGATGACGTTTTTTCACTCGCACCGAGCCAGGCTTCGATAGTCGAATACAAAGGCAGCGTTAACCTTACGAAAGGCGCGATAGTCTGCTGCGACCGGCTTACCACAGTTTCGCCGAATTACGCAAAGCAGATTCTGACCGAGGAATATTCAAGCGGGCTTAATTTCATACTGAATATGTATCGGGATAAACTAAGCGGCATCCTGAACGGCATCAATATCGATTATTACAACCCGGAATTTGACCCGTCAGTAAAGGCAAACTATACGGCCGCCGATATGTCAGGCAAATCCGAAAACAAGAAAGACCTTCAGCAGTCGCTTTCGCTTCCGATGCGTGATAACGTTCCGATGTTTTCCATGATCTCAAGGCTGGCTTCCCATAAGGGTTTCGACCTTGTTACGGCGGTTCTCGAAGGATTTCTCTCCGAAAACGATGTTCAGTTCGTCGTACTCGGAAGAGGCGAAATACAATACGAGCGTTTCTTCACAAGAATGTCCGAACTTTTCCCCACTAAGTGCCGCTGCATCATCGATTACAACAAAGAGCTTGCCAATCGTATTTACGCCGCATCCGACCTTTTCCTCATGCCGTCCAAATCTGAACCCTGCGGTCTGTCGCAGATGCTTGCATCGAGATTCGGTACAATTCCGATCGTCCGTGAAACCGGCGGACTTTACGATTCGATAAAACCGTATATCAGCTCAACAAAAGAAGGCAACGGATTTACCTTCGCATCTTATAACGCATATGATATGCTTTATGTGATGAAGCAGGCGCTCAGACTTTACTACGAAAACAAAGAGGATTTTACCGATCTTCAGAAAAAGGTGATGACCGTAGACTTCTCATGGAACGCTTCTGCTCAGAAGTATATTAAACTGTACAAAGAAACTATCGGCTAAACACAAAATACACAAGAAAGATAAACAACTTAACAATGGAAACTTATACCTTGCCGGAAATTTTAAACGTCGATTCGGTTAAAGAATCAATAACCGTCAAGCTTAACAGATACTTCGGAGTCACTCCTCAGGAAGCTTCGAAAAGCAAGTTTTACAAAGCTCTCTGCTTAACGTTAAAAGATCTCCTGACCGCAAAAAGAGGAGCATTTCATACCCAGATGAAGAAGCAGAGCCCCAAGCGCGTATATTATATGTGCATGGAATTTCTGCTCGGACGCCAGCTCCGCAATAATCTCATGAATTTGGGAATAGAGCCTCTCTATCGTGCCGCCGTCAAGCAGCTCGGAATGAATCTTGACGATTTATACGAAGCGGAACCTGACCCCGGACTCGGAAACGGCGGTCTCGGCCGTCTTGCCGCATGTTATATGGACTCTCTGACGACGCTCAACTATCCGGCATACGGGTATTGCCTGTTATACGAATACGGACTCTTCAAACAGAGAATCGTCGACGGAGTTCAGGTTGAGCTTCCGGATATCTGGATGCCTGAAGGAGATGTCTGGCTGGTTCCGAGGTCTGACAAAGCCTGTACCGTAAAATTCGGAGGCAATCTCAAACAGACCTGGATCGACGGAAAACTCGACGTAACACTTGACGATTATGAAGAAGTCCTCGCCGTTCCTTATGATATGATGATTTCCGGAGACGGCAGTGACGCCGTGAACATTTTGCGTCTCTGGAAGGCTCAGAACCCTCCGAATTTCAATATGAAGCTCTTCTCGCAGGGACAGTATGTTCAGGCGATGCAGAATTCCACCAATGCCGAGATAATCTCGAAGGTGCTTTATCCCTCCGACAACCACACCGAAGGCAAACTCCTCCGACTGACTCAGCAGTATTTCCTCGTATCGGCGTCGCTGCAGTGCATCATAAGCGACCATATGGCGAGATACGGTTCTCTTACCAACTTCACCGATAAAGTCGCAATCCACCTTAACGACACTCATCCCGCGCTCTGCATTCCCGAGCTTATGCGGCTGCTCATGGATCAATATTCCTATTCATGGGAAAATGCCTGGGATGTCTGCGTTAACACCTTCTCATATACCAACCACACCGTAATGCCGGAAGCTCTCGAACAGTGGAACGAAGCGCTATTTCGACTTAAGCTTCCGAGAATTTATGATATCATCTGCGAGATTAACCGCAGATACTGCGCCGACCTCTGGACCCTATATCCCGGTGACTGGGACAGGATCTCAAGAATGGCGGTAATAGCAAATAACAATATCCGCATGGCAAATCTGTCGGTTATCGGCGCTTCCCGCGTCAACGGTGTTTCCGAACTCCATTCGGATATCCTGAAGAAAACGATATTCCGTGACTATTATAAAAAATCACCGAATAAATTCATCAATGTAACAAACGGTGTAACTCACAGGCGCTGGCTGCTCTATTCAAACCCGCGGCTTTCAAAGTTCCTTGACGATACCATAGGATTTGAATACAGAAAAGAACCGGAGCGGCTGATCGACCTTGCAAAATACAGGGATAATGCAAGGGTACTTTCGGCAATCGGTGAGATAAAGGCTTACAACAAAAAGCAATTCGCTGAATATATAAAGAATAAATGGGATATTATAATCGATCCCGATTCGATCTTTAATGTTCAGGTCAAGCGGATGCACGAGTATAAGCGCCAACTGTTGAATGCGCTGAGGATCATATCCATTTATGATTCACTCAAAGCAAATCCCAACCTTGACTTTCATCCCACAACCTTCATATTCGGCGCTAAAGCAGCGCCGGGATATGATATGGCAAAAGAGATAATCCGTCTTATCTGGAATCTGAAAGCTGAGATCGATTCCGATCCCGTTATCAGAAAGAAGCTGAGAGTAGTCTATCTGGAAGACTATAACGTCACACTTGCCGAAGCGCTTATCCCCGCAACCGATATAGATGAGCAGATCTCGCTTGCAGGAAAAGAAGCCAGCGGCACCGGCAACATGAAATTTATGTTCAACGGAGCTGTCACGATAGGAACTCTTGACGGTGCTAACGTTGAAATGCATGAGCTCCTCGGCGATGAAAACATAAAAATTTTCGGTCTGAACACAAACGAGGTTGAGGATCTCTGGAAGCGAGGATACCGTGCCGCCGGTTACTATCAGCAGATTCCGATGCTGAAAGCTGCGATTGACAGGCTGAGTGACGGCTTTAACGGCGTAAGGTTCGAGAATATAACCCAATATCTCATCTCCGGCAACGGAGGCGTCGCCGACCCGTTCATGTGTCTTGCCGATTTTGAGTCGTATATGGCGGCTCACAGAGAACTTGACGCAGATTATCACAATCGCGAAAAGTGGAATCGTATGTCTCTCATGAATACAGCCAACGCCGGATTCTTCAGCTCAGACCGGAGCATAACCGAATATGCCGAGAAGATTTGGCATATAAAACCGGTAAGGGCTGATTGACTTACTGATTAATGAACAATAACATAAACAGCCGCCCTCCGTATTTTAAATCATCCGAAAAGAAACCGGTTTGCAGGATTTTGTTCGAGCCGATCGATATTAACCGCCCGGCCGAAACGAAAACGGTTCAATACAGCCATGCGATTCCGAAAGGCATCATTCTTCGTATGCTTATTAGGATTGACCGGTCATATGCCGTGCCTGTAAGCCCGGAAGTCAAACTATATTTTGAAGAATCGGGAATTAACCGTGTAATCAAAACGGAATTTTCCGGCATCTTCGGGAAAGACGAAATATACAAAGCAGAGCTCAGCGCAGCTGAGCCTGCTTTCTGTCGGATGGAAATAACGGCAGGCGGAATCAGGCTTCCCGATTCACCGGAGCAGCTTCTTATCTATGATCCAGAGAAAATGCCGACATCTCCCACCGGCGGTGTGATGTATCAGATTTTTCCCGACCGTTTCTCAAAAACAAAAAACCATCCCGTAAAAAAGAAGAAATACACCGTAATTAACAAAGACTGGGATAACGGGATACCGAAATATCCGGACAAACCCGGCGACCCGGTCGACAATAACGACTTTTTCGGCGGAACATTGTGGGGGATAATCGAAAAACTCGATTATATTAAATCACTCGGGATAACAACCATATATCTCAATCCGATATTCGACGCGCATACGAATCATAAATACGATACCGGCGACTACGAGCAAGTCGACTCGATGTTCGGAGGAACCGAAGCACTCAAAGAGCTTATCGAAAAAGCCGGAAAGCTTGGGATAGGTATAATACTTGACGGCGTGTTCAATCATACCGGTCAATACAGCAGGTATTTCAACGCCAAAAAGCACTATAACTCTATCGGTGCATATAACTCCAAGGATTCACCGTATTACGGATGGTATAATTTCAAAAAATGGCCGGATGAATACGTATGCTGGTGGGGAGTCAAACTACTCCCGTCAATAAACGAAAACTCCGGATATTTTGATTATATCGCCGGGAAAAACGGCATAATAGAAAAATACACATCGATGGGAATCGCCGGCTGGCGTCTCGATGTCGCGGATGAACTGACCGATAAGTTTATTAAATCAATCCATTCGGCGGCTAAAACAAAAAATCCCGACTGCATTATACTGGGCGAAGTCTGGGAAGACGCATCTAATAAAATTGCGTACGATGTCAGGAAAAAATACCTTCAGGGCGGGGAACTCGATTCGGTAATGAATTATCCGCTGAGGACCGCTATTATCGAACTGCTGATGCATCGCAATATTCTGGGATTTGTCAGAACAACCCTCTCGATTTATAAAAATTATCCCAAAGAGATTTCCGACAGGCTGATGAATCTGCTCGGCACGCACGATACCGTGCGTATCCTTAATGTCTTGAGCGGCACAAAATATACTAAAGGTTCCCTCCCTATGAAGGAACTTGCAGTAACAACACTGACCAAACAAGAGCGTGAATCAGCCCGTGACCGTCTGAAACTTGCATGGCTTATCTGCGCAACCATGTATGGTGTCCCATGTATATATTACGGTGACGAGATCGGTATGGAGGGATGGAGAGATCCGTTCTGCCGGCTTCCGATGAAATGGTCGAATATCGATAACGACCTGCTGATTTTCTTCCGCAAAATAAATGCGGCAAGGGAAAGCATTAAAGACTTCAAAGACGGAGATTTTGATATTCTTTATTATGATTCTGAGGTGCTTGTTTATTCGAGAAACAATACCGCTGTTGCGGTAAATGTCGGCTCACATAAACGATTATTAGTGTTCGGGAAGCCTAAGATCAATGCACTTTCCGAATCGCTTGAAACAAAAAGCAGGCGCTTTGTTCTCCGGCCGATGACCGGCATGATATTAACCGAATAACAAAACGCCGCTTTAATGCGGCGTTTTGCAAATAAACGGCTATAATTTAATCATCTCAGCTTTTTAGAAAGATATAAGGCAAGCTCGTCGTCATTGCAGCAGTCGGCATACTGCGGGCAGACATATTCGCCGTACCAAACCCCGGTTCCGTCGGGAATATATCCGCGTTTAATGTACATTCGCTGTGCGCTGCCGTATCCGCTGTGCAAACCGACTCCGAGGTAAACCATGTCGGCATACCCGGAAGCGATTTCTTCCGCAACATCCATCAGTTTGCTTCCGATTCCGTTATTTCGGTATTTTACAAGCACACCGAAATCAACGATTTCCGGAAAACCCTGATTTGCGAAGGCGCCCCATTTCGAATCGGGATAAACATTGATATAACCCGCAACATTTCCTTTGTATTCAGCGACAAGAGCGATAGCTCTGCCTTCATCCTGATCCTGAAGTCTAAGCATATATTTTTCGATTGTCTGATGCCATCCCTGAGCTATTTCCTCATCGGTAATAATTCGGGCATCGCTTTTAATCATATCTCGGATCAGGATGTAATTGTCTCTGTAATAAACCATAATTATACCGAACAAAAATAAATTATCAAAAGCAGGAATAGTGTTTAGTATATCAAAAAAGAACCAAAGTCCGAATACATGATGTATTATTACTTTGGTCCATTGTCTGGTCCGTCCTGCGGGACTTGAACCCACGGCCTTCAGATTCGGAATCTGACACTCTATCCAACTGAGCTAAGAACGGGAAGCCGATTCTGTGAACGTTTAATATTATACCACGAATCCTGCATTTTGTAAAGAGATTTTGCGAAAAATTAACCTTAAGGACGAAAAGAGCAAAATGAGAACCAACGACAAATACAGCGTAGTTATTGAAGATGTCACCAATATGGGCTGCGGAGTTGCAAGGGTGGAAGGGAAGGCAGTATTTGTTCCCAACGCCGTTGACGGAGACGAGGGTGAGATCAGAATAACCAAAGCTGGACAGAATCTGAATTACGGTGAAATAATAAATCTGTCAAAACCTTCACCATATCGGACAGAGAATGATTGCCCGGTTTTTCCCGAGTGCGGTGGATGTTCTTTTCGTCATATCAGCTACGAACACGAAAAGGAGCTGAAACAGCGTTTTGTCGAGTCGGCAATGAGGAAAGCCGGTGTGAATATCGATGTCTCCCCGGTTTATTCGCAAAATGAAACTTCGGGTTGGCGAAATAAAGTGGTATACCCTCATTTCGAAGGTAAAATCGGCTGCTATTCCGAAAGAAGTCACGACATTGTCGAAGCCGATTGCTGTCTGATACAGGACAGGGAATTCGATGAAATAATCAACCACATCAAATCCGTGTTAAAAGATTCTGTTTCTCTCCCGAATCTCCGACACATTTATCTGCGTCGGGGAGTTAACACCGGTGAGATTATGGTGTGCTTTGTTGTTTCGGAAAATACCAGTGAATATTCCGATATCGCCGATGAGATAATTAAGAAATTCCCAATCGTAAAATCTGTCATGTGTAATATAAACTCAGCTGACACTAATGTCATTTTAGGAAATAAAACCGTATTGCTTGCCGGAAAACCGGTAATCCGCGATATCCTCTGCGGTGTTAAATTCGATATCTCTGCCGAATCATTTTATCAGGTGAACACAAAGCTGACGGAACAGCTTTATCGCCGCGCATCAGAACTACTCGAGCTAAAACCGGGAGAAAAATTACTTGATCTTTTCTGCGGAATCGGAACAATAGGTCTCTGCTGCGCTCATTTCTGCCCTGGAATTAAACTTACCGGCATTGAGATAGTTGAAAGAGCGGTTGAAAACGCCAAAAACAACGCCGCACTTAACGATATAAAAGCTAACTTTATTTGTGCCGACGCAGCCGATAAAAAAATAATCGAGACGGAGCTTAAAAGCGCCGATGCGGCAGTCGTCGATCCTCCGAGAAAAGGTCTCGGCGCAGATTTGTGTAAAACCCTCTCCCGTATCGGTCCGAAGAGATTTGTCTATATCTCCTGCAACCCGCAAACGCTTGCAAGAGATTTAAAGTCGCTGGAGGGAGCATATAGATTCACAAAAGCAGAACCGTTCGATATGTTTCCGAGGACGGGGCATGTGGAGTGCGTAGTATTGATGGCGAAAGTACAGAAGTAAATACCGAAAAAGGCTTGAAAACAAGGCATTTCCGAGAGTTGGGAGTGCGTTTCTCGTCTGCTCTTTTGGATAACAAATGACCCTTGCCGTGTAATGAAAACGAGGGTTGAGTTGACAGGTTAAAAATGGGCAAGGTTGAGTTGATAAGATGATTTTGTAATAGGTCGAGTGGATAAGGCGATTATCTTGCGACAAGGAGACTAACTATCAAAAGTCAAGCTCTAAAGTGTAAAAAGTCCC
>JAAZGC010000112.1 GCA_012511425.1 Clostridiales bacterium
GAAGCCGCAAAAATCAGCGGCGCCCATGACTTTATCATACAATTGCCCGACGCTTATTCAACGATGGTCGGCTTCGGATATAAAGACCTTTCGGGCGGCGAACGTCAGCGCGTCTCGATAGCAAGGGCTATCCTCCGCAATCCGAGGATACTGATACTCGACGAAGCTACCGCTGCAATGGATACAGAAACCGAAAGGAAGATACAGGATGCCCTTGAGATTCTTGTAAAAGACAGAACCACGATTATTATCGCGCATCGACTTTCAACCCTGCGCAACGCCGACAAGCTTATAGTCGTCGAAAGAGGAAAAATGCCGGAGTTCGGCACACACTCGGAGCTGCTTGAGAAAAAAGGAATATATTACAGACTTTACATGCTCCAGCTCGAAGCGCTTAAGACTATCGGCGTAGTCGAATAAACGGAGGCGGTACATATGTCAGAAAATAAAGAATTAACGGTGCAGGATACACGCACCGAACTGGATACAGTAATAAATATAGTGTATCTTACCCCCGAGAACAGCGAATTCGGAAAGCTCAACGAATTTTTGACACTTAAAACAAAGCTTAAGGCAGAAAGCGGAGAGATCGAAGAAAAGGAATTTCAGAGAATATATCTCCACCGGGCTTTCCCGTTCGATATGCCAAGCGACTACATTTCGGTTCTAGATAAAGACAAAAAAGAGATCGGACTTATAAAAAGTATCGAGGATTTTGATACGGACACGGCTGCGCTGCTCAGGAAAGAGCTGGAGCGCAAATATTACTCACCGGTGATTTCAAAAATTCACTCGATAAAAGAGAGATACGGCTATTCCTACTGGGTCGTTGATACCGACGCCGGAAAGATGAACTTTACTCTCCAGGATACCTTCCGCAGCATACTCCGTGCCGGTGCAGAACGTATCTTTATTATTGATATGGATGGCAACCGGTATGAGATTCCCGATCTTACAAAGCTCGATTTCAACAGCTACAAAAAGATCGAGCTGTATCTGTAAGGAGGCGGCTGATGAGAAAAAGACAGGAGCTGACCGGGATTATCTGCCGGCTTGACGATAACGTCAAAGCGGAAGATGTCGTGGTAGCTTTTGAAAAAAACCTCAGGAATGATGAATCACCGGAAAGAATTGACGGCATTGTTGCGCTGATATCACCCGAAAATAAAGAATATGAGCCGCGAATTGATGTTTATGTCGGCGAAAAGCTAAGTGAAAGCTTTGAGCTTAATAAGTCCAAAGAATTCGCCGTTTCCGCCGGTGTCGGCTGCGTGATGATAGAATTTTCGTATGACGGCGAATCCAGAATGCTTTGCCGCGCCGACAACAGCTACGCAAAGCTTTATGCGGCGGTCGCAAAAAGATTGAATCACTACCGGGAAAAACAAACTTATGGTTACGAATACGAAGAAGACCTTATCCGTTTCTGTCCGAAATGCAGCCGTCCGCTTCGTCCCGGTGTCACAACCTGCGAACATTGCGTTCCGAAGGGAAAATATCTTTTAAGGCTCTGGGATATCGCAAAGCCTTATAAATGGTATATTTTTATTTCGGTAACCCTTTACTTTGCGGTAACGGCTCTTAATCTGCTTCCTGCATACATCAATCGAATTCTTGTCGATGAATACATCACCCCGAAAAATGCGTTCTTGACCGGTTTTATTGCCGTGATCGGCGCTATGGTAGGTGTGTATGTTCTCCGACAGGCAATCGCGGTATTTCGCAATGTGATTCAGATTAATGTCGGAAATAAAGTAATAATAAAGCTACGTTCGATGGCATTCGAAAAGATTCAGCAGCTTTCGCTTGCGAACATTTCAAAACGTACCGCCGGTGAGCTGATGCAGCGCGTGACACGTGATACTAATGTCCTCAACCAATTTGTTTCGCGGGAACTTTCCGATTTTGTTCAGCAGATATTGATTCTGGTTGCAGTAGGAACTTACCTTTTCGTTTACGACTGGCGTCTGGCACTGATGATATTATTGCC
>JAAZGC010000113.1 GCA_012511425.1 Clostridiales bacterium
AAGGTTTTGTTGTGATGAAAATAAGTCTTTTTCTTGATGTAGTATACCAGCTTGCAAAAGAAAGCTATCTCAGCTTTTCCGAAGCTCTTGTTTATATACGGGAGCTGGGAATTTCCGGAGTTGAGCCGGGAATTGACAGTGTAAATAAAGCCGGTGGCTGCGAAAAATTCCGATCGGTAATTGAAGATGCCGGACTCAGGATATATGCCTGTCACAAATTCACGAGACTTTATGAAGACAGTGATCTTCAAAACGGCATGCGCTTCGTTGACGAAGCTAAGGCGCTCGGTGCCGAAGCTGCGCTGATACTGCCGGGTCCGGTTGAATCGATGGGCAGGAGAGAGGAAGAACGCACCCAAATGGCTCATCAGCTTTCAAAATTAGCCGAATACTCGGAAAAGTCAGGTATTATGCTCTGCCTCGAAAACTTTTCAAGACCCGAATGTCCGTATACCTTTATCGAAGACTTCGTTTATCTCCTTAAAAATGTGCCGGGACTTTATATGAACTTTGACAGCGGCAACTTTTGCTTTGTCGGGCAAAGTCCTTCGCAGGCTGCGGATATTATCTCAAAGCTGCGGCCGATTCCCTTCTCAAATGTGCATTTCAAGAATTATTCCTTTGAAAAGTATAACGATAATCCGTCAACAGCCGGAAAAACCCCGGATGGAAAAGCATTTTATTCTTACCCTGTCATCAGCGGCGGTGCGGTCGATCTTAATTATATATTTGATGTTTTGAAAGCTATCGGATATGACGGAAACATCTCCATAGAAAACGGGGGTATATATCCGGCTGAGCCTGCGCTTACCGATTCGGTTGAATGGCTTAAAACGAGGATTAAATGAGGATTCTTGTCTTTTCCGACTCGCACGGCTTAAAGGGAAATATATTAAAGGCGCTTAACCGCCACAGAAACGATACCGATCTCGCCATACATCTCGGAGACGGAATCGGAGACATGATGGCGCTGAAAGACGATTATCCGCAAATCGCATTTGCCGCTGTTGCGGGTAACTGCGATTCAACGCCTATACGAAAGGTTTATTCGGCAAATGAAGAAGAAAACTTCTCGTTTGAAGGCGTCAGAATATTTGCCTGCCACGGACACAGGTTTTCGGTAAAATACAAATATGACGAATTAATCAAAGAAGCGCTGAAAAACAGATGCAGCCTGATACTGTTCGGTCATACCCATCAGCCGGTCGAAAGATTCGTTGACAGCGAAAACGGCAGAATACATATTTTCAATCCCGGAAGCATCTCCCGCCCCGACAGCGGTCCTCCGAGCTACGGTTATATCAATATAAATAACGGTCAGATGCTGCTTTCTCACGGAAGATTTTGACGCAAGATAATGAAATGAATCAATACACTCCACCTCACAATCCCAAAAAAGCAATTATTCTTTCTCTGCTCTGTTTCATTGCGGCAGCAGGGCTGCTTATTGCGGGAGCACTTGATGTCGGCTACCGGCTTTTGATGCAGCTTGCCGCTTTGACTGCAGCTGTCGCGGGAATACAGATCACAAGCCGCTTTATACTCAGCGTCTATACCTATATTGTCGAGACGAACGAAGACGGCGGTTTTGATTTCATAGTGATCAAAAATGCGAATAAATCCCGTAAAACAGTCTGTAATCTGAATATGTCCACCGGTATAGCCATAGTTCCTCACAGTCGGATGAAGGAAACGGAAAAACAGTTCGGACGTATAAAAAGAAGTTTTTATTATACTTCGAATATGACCTCGATAAAACCGGAGGATTCAAATACGAATCCGGGTGCCGAAACATCTTTTTATGATTATGTTTTTGAGTTTAACAATGAAATTCATGTTATTGTAATCGAATGTTCCGAAAGTTTCATGAACTATATTAAAGCTCGAATCGGAAACCAGGAGCAGACAAACGATACGATCGATAGTTTTGGTAACGGAGAATAAACGATGTATTATATTATTTTTGTAATCACAGTCGGTTTATCGGCAATAATGCTTTATGAAGCTTTTAAAAAAAGATAAGACCGCAGATGCGGTCTTATCAGTTATATTCAGTATTTGGTTCCGATTCGCTCTCATGTAGCTTGACATCAGCCAATATTTCGCATATAAATTGCTTCGGCGCCGCTGAAAGCGGAATCTTTTTCAGTCTTGTCAACAAGAACCATCTCGGAGGAATAGGCTTATTCAACCTTACTTTTCTCAGCTCTCCTGATTCAAGATATATTCTTGCAAAGTCCTCTACGATAAAGGCAGCTCCTATTCCTCTTAATGCAAACTGCAGAATAAGATCGTTTTGAGCCAGTTCTATTGACGGCTCAAGATCATGCACGCCGGATTTACGGAAATGAGCTTCTATGTATTTTCTCGTGCTTGTACCTCGATCGAGCATTATAAGCGGATAATCGGAAAGCCGGGCAACATCCGCCGCTTGACCGTCCTTAAACAGACCGTTGAATTTTTCACTTTGGGAACAGACAAGTATATCGTTTATCGTTCTAACCGGTATCGCTTCAACATCGCTCTCGAGTTCTGCCGGCTCGCTTATAACGCAAAAATCGATCTGCCCGCTTCTCAATGCTTTCAATGTTTCGGAAGTTGAATTATTAGTTATCGAAAGCTTGATTTTAGGATATTCTTCGTTGAATCGTTCTATGTAATCGAGCAAAAAGAATTCAAGCGTCATATCCGATGCGCCGATTCGTAAAACGCCGCCGTTAAGCGCGCTTATTTCTCGCAGCTTGTCTTCGCCGGCTTCGATATTCGTAAAAGCCGAGTTGATATACCCATATAAAAGTTCCCCTTCGGGTGTAAAGATTAATGCCGCGGCTGGTTCTGAAAAATAACATTGTACCAAGCGCTGACTCAAGCTGAGCAACACCGTTTGACACGGCCGGCTGAGTTACATAAAGCCGCTTTGCGGCACCCGAAATGCTGCCGCTCCTGGCGACCTCAACAAAAATCTTATAAAGCGAAAGATTATCAATCATTGTCGACACTTCCATCCGTACCCAATCATTGATTTATCTTTTTTAGTATATCACTATTATTTGTCGGTGTCAACCGAAATTTATGTTTATTTTCAAACCATTCTTCCAAGGTACTGTCATGTCAGAAAATGTCTTTAATTATTACGCCCCTTTCATTCAGGACTATATTTATTCCCACGGTTGGAATTCTCTGCATCCGGTTCAGGTCGAAGCAGCAAAGGTGCTGTTTGAAACGGAAAACAACCTGTTGTTATGCTCCGGAACCGCATCAGGAAAAACGGAGGCAGCTTTTTTTCCCATTCTCAGCATGATGACTCAGCAGCCGCCGAAATCAATCGGCTGTCTTTATATCGCACCTCTGAAAAGCCTTATCAACGATCAGTTTGAGCGGATGTCCGATCTTCTAGATGAAAGCGGTATTAAAGTCATTCACTGGCACGGCGATGTCGCGATGTCGCAGAAAAACAAGATTCTTAAGGACCCTTCGGGAATATTGCAGATAACTCCCGAATCGCTTGAAAGCATGCTGATGAACCGTTCAAACGACATTGTGCGTTTGTTCGGAGATCTGCGCTTTATTGTAATCGATGAGATGCATATTCTGACCGGCTCCGATCGAGGTTCACAGATTATCTGTCAGCTTTGCAGGATAGGGCGGCTGATCGGTTATCATCCGCGCAGGATCGGTTTATCGGCCACTTTAGGAGATGTAAGAGTTGCCGCGCTCTGGCTTGGTGCCGGCAGCGGCAGAGATACCGACGCTCCGGCAATTCCCGTCGGGAAGCTGACATGGAGGCTGGGGCTTGAGCATTTCTTCATAAACAACTCAAACGCCAATCAGACCGATGATTTTGTCAAAGACCTTTATCTTAATGAAAACGGAAATGCCCTGCTAAACGGCGATTCCCCGGAAGAGATCGATCCGGAAACCGGATTGCCGGTAATTTATGATACCGAGCCGGCGGCTATTGATCCCGGATACGAGTATATCTATGACTGCACCAAGGGCAGAAAATGTCTTGTCTTTTCCAACTCAAGAGAGGAAACCGAATATATAACTCAGACACTTCGGCAGATAGCCGAAAATCGCGGTGAGCCGGATCTTTTCAATATTCATCACGGTTTTCTTTCCTCATCGATCCGCGAAGAGGCAGAATTGATGCTTAAAGATGACGATATTCAGAATGTTACCTGCGCCACCGTTACGCTTGAGCTCGGTATCGATATCGGAAGGCTTGAAAGAGTGATCCAGCTTGAATCACCGCACTCGGTTTCTAGCTTTCTGCAGCGGCTCGGAAGAAGCGGCCGCCGTGGTGCTCCACCCGAAATGATGATGGTCTTCCGCGAGGATTACCCGCTTCCGAATACCCCCCTGCCCCAACTTATTCCGTGGGAACTGCTGCGCGCGATCGCTGTAATACAGCTTTACATTGAAGAGCGATTCATTGAACCGCCGAGAATCAAAAAGCTGCCGTTTTCGCTGATGTTTCATCAGACCCTCTCCTGCATTGCCTCTTCCGGTGCACTTACCGCAGGTCGTCTTGCTGACACTATAATGAATCTGCCGGTTTTCTCCGGAGTTTCAAAGGAAGATTATAAAACTCTCCTGCTGGCGATGCTTCAGAGAAATTTCATCGAGATAACCGATGAAAACGAGATCATTATCGGGATGAAAGGAGAGCGGCTAATAAACTCGTTCAAGTTTTACGCAGTTTTTAAGGATACCGATGACTACACTGTGAGATGCGAATCGGATGAGATCGGCATTATAACCACTCCGCCGCCTGTCGGTGACCGCTTCGCACTTGCCGGACGGGTTTGGGAAGTAACCGAGCTTGATATTCCGAGAAAGCTTATTTTTGTCAAGAAGGTTCGCGGCAAAATGGAAATATCCTGGCCGGGAGATTACGGTGAAATCGATACGAGAATACTCGAAAGAATGAAGCAGGTGCTGACGGAGGATACAGTATATCCCTATCTTAAGCAAAATGCCGTACGTCGGCTCGATATGGCAAGAGCGGTAGCGCGCAATACCGATATGCTCAAACACGCCGTTGTGCATTTAGGCGGTTTCAATTATGTGCTTTTCCCCTGGCTCGGAACCCGTTCGTTCAGAACAATGCGCAAATTCCTTGGTGCAAACGGCGCACCTCTGCGCATTTCAAATATAGAATATGAAGGCTGCTGCTATATAACATTCCATATGGAAGACGGCGATGAGAGAGAGTTAATTGAACACCTCTGTGAAATTGCCGAAACCGAAGGTGTCGATTGCGATAAACTTAGCGGCGGTGACATTCCTCTATTCGAGAAATACGACGATTGCCTGCCGGACGAGCTTCTTCACAAGGCATATGCCGCCGACCGTTTACGGAGTGACGAGGTTATTAAACGTTTGCGGCAGTTCAGAGCGGAATATGAAAACTGAAGGATAAACAAACAAAAAAGCGGGTTCTCCCGCTTTCAGCTGGGGAACTCCCACTTTAATGTTATTCAGTTTCTCAAAATTGATTTATTTGTCAGCCTTATCGCTGCCGTCGTAAATCATTTCCTTGACCTTGGAGCTCTTGCCGACACGGTCGCGCAGATAGTAAAGCTTAGCGCGTCTGACTTTTCCGCGGCGGGTAATAACAACGTCTCCGATGTTCGGAGAGTGGATCGGGAATAACTTTTCCACGCCTACGCCGTAAGCTATGCGGCGAACGGTGAATGTTTCGGATACACCGGAACCGCGTTTCGCGATAATTGTGCCTTCAAAATACTGAGTACGCTCGTGATTGCCTTCTTTGATTTTTGTGGCTACTCTGACGTTGTCGCCGACATTAAGTACGGGAGGGTTCTTTTTCAACTGATCCTGCGTAAAGAGTTGGACTTTTCTGTTCATTGCTTGCTTCCTCTGTAATACTACGGATGTTCATGCGCAGTGCAGCGGATCATCCTGATAATTTTTTCCCGGTTACTGAATTGAGCACCCTTTTTCGGTGTCAGATCGGCGGCCGTCTTGCTGCTGCAGTGTCCGGGCATAACAAATAGTATTATACCACTTTTTTGTGTTACAGTCAATTGTAACACCGAATATGTTACATTATTTTAACAATCAATCAGCTTATAAAATTCGTTTATTTTATCGCAGGTTCCGAAATCATGTTTTGAAAGCGTAAAAGTAAGACTGT
Source organism: Clostridiales bacterium (assembly GCA_012511425.1). Taxonomy (GTDB): domain Bacteria; phylum Bacillota; class Clostridia; order Oscillospirales; family CAG-272; genus JAAZGC01. The sequence continues at coordinate 6,164 of JAAZGC010000113.1, forward strand.
CACGCAGCTCGGGAGAATCGAGCAGCCGTTTTAAACCCGAATATAATCCTTCTTCGCCTATGTCGGTTATAACCCCGTATTCCCCGCCGTTAAGCTGATCTTCGGCAGAAACATAACGAGAGACAACAATCGGCCGCATCATGATTTTGGCTTCTTCAACCGTTATCGGTCTGCCTTCAAACCTTGACGGCAGCGCAAAGATATCCGCGTCGCGCATATAGCCGTATGGGTTGTCTTTGGCTCCGAGTAGGAAGAAGATATCCGCAACACCGAGCCTGAGTGCATCTTCGACAAGCTTCAGCTTATACTCCTTCTCGCCGTCTCCGATTATATACCACCGGATATCATAGCCTTCTTTCCTGAGCCGATTCAATACCGGCGGGATGAAGTCACCCCCCTTCTGCTCGGACAAACGGCAGACGGAAAGTATTCTGAGGCCTTTATATGCCGTATCCGGAAAAGATTCGCCTTTGAGCGCCAGCGTTCGGATGTTTGCCGAATCGATCAGATTCTCCATCGCCACACAGCGGGAAGAGACCGCAGGAAGTGCTTTTTTAAGCGCTGCATCAACCGATTCGGAAACAGTAACTATATGCTCGCATTTTTCAAAATACGGAAGGTAGATGCTGTCATCACGCTTCGGGTTTCCGTAATCGAAGTGAAGCCAGGTAATGAACTTAGAGGCTTTTCTGACTTTATCCGCCATATAAAACATGGCGCGATCCCCCCAGAATGCTATTGCGGCGTCGTAAAAGCCGTTTTCAAATTCCGGGGCATATCTTTGCATAAGATCAATCCACATTCGGGTTGCAATTGATTGCCTTTGGGTTTTTGAGAGCAATAATCTTATAAAATATGAGAAGATAAGAAAAACCGAGCCCGGATGCTTTTTTATTATTGAATTCCAAATGGTATTATATGTGTTTTTTGAGCTTAAAAGAAACACATCTCCGAATTCCGGGAGCTCATAAACATTAATTTCTTTCGGAATTTCATCAAGAAGAGGGCCTTCCCTCTTTGCAAGCAAAAGATCGACATCATATAATGAATAATCGATATTGCGCGCAAGAGAAAGAAAAGCCTTTTCGGTTCCGCCGAGATACATGCCGATCCCGACGAACAGAATGCGTTTTTTTGTTTTATCCATCTTATTTTTCCATCAATGACTTCCCCGCCGGACCGGCTCCGTCTTCTGCGGCACATTCACTTCCGATTAATTTACCGCTATACACTTGAATCTGACGATTTTTACCGATATAATTGTTATAATAATCGGAGGCTGTATTATGTCGGAAAAGAAGTTTGTTTACGCAGATCATGCCGCTACAACGGCAGTCACAGAAAGCGTCATGGCGGCTATGGAGCCGTATTTTCGCGAACACTGGGGAAACCCTTCAAGCCTCCACTCGCCCGGCAGAAAGGCGGCTGCAGCCGTCAGAGACGCCGGAAAATCTATTGCCAACATTCTCGGCTGTTATGAGTCGGAGATTTATTTCACTTCCGGCGGTACCGAAGCAATAAACTGGGCAATAAAGGGCAACGCGAGAGCAAACCGGCATCGAGGAAAACATATTGTATCGACCGAAATCGAACATCACGCCGTGCTGAATTCCGCTGCGGCGCTAAAGAGCGAGGGATATGAAGCGACGTTTGTAAAGCCCGGCGGGGACGGTTTGATTTCTCTAGATGATTTTGAACGGGCTATCCGTCCCGATACAATCCAGATGAGCTGTATGCTTGCAAACAACGAAATCGGGACAATAGAGCCTATAAGCGAGCTTGCCCGCATTGCGCATAAGCATAAGGCAGATTTTTTCTGTGATGCCGTGCAGGCGGCGGGCAATATCCCGATTGATATAGACAGTCTCGGAGCAGATATGCTTGCGATATCCGGACACAAAATCGGAGCACCTAAGGGAATAGGGCTTTTGTATATCAGAACAGGATGCATGGTAAGCCGCTATATCGACGGGGGCGCTCAGCAGCGCGGTCAGCGCGCAGGAACCGAGAATGTCCCTTATATAGTCGGACTTGCGCAGGCGATAAAAGACGCTGCAGCCACATCGACAGATAAAAGCCGCTTGAGACAAAAGCGTGACCGGCTCGCTGCCGAACTGCTTAAAATACCGTTCAGCAGGATAAACGGTACAATGCGGCAAAGGCTTGCCGGCAACCTGAATATGTCGTTTGAATTCTGCGAAGCCGAAAGTCTGCTTCTCCTGCTCGATCTTGCCGGAATATGCGTTTCTGCCGGTTCTGCCTGTACGGCGGGGACGGATGAGCCGTCTCATGTCCTCAAAGCGATCGGACTGCCGGAAAATATAATCCGCTCATCGATACGATTTTCGCTCGGAGACGATAACACCGACGATGATTTAGACTACATTATCGCTCAGATGAATAACGTCACGGCTCAGATCCGCACACTTTCACCGGAATACGGCAAGCTTAATTTTTAAAGCGATACTTATACCTAATGTTAAATACGAGTTCGCCTATTTTGATCCACAGCAAAGCTGCCAGGCTTATTGAGGCAATAATAGCAGCAACCTTGAGCAAGGGCATTTCCTTCTCTTCGCTATTTGCATATACAGCAAAAATCTGGTCGTCCGGATTGTTGCGGCGAACGAGCGCAAGGTCGAACTTATAAGAATTGCGTATCATAAGCTGATCGGCAGCTACCTTTTCGTTAAAGGTATTTTTAAAGTTTTCGTAACCCGATTTAATCTTGTCCATTTATTTATCCTTTCTTTTACATTCAGATAAAAACGACGTTTTTTTCTGTTAAGTATTATTACGCATATTATTATACCATTACTTCGACAATCAATCAAGCTGTTTTGAGAGAATTTTCTTATATTATCCTCAGGAGGAATCGAAATGATAAATCCCGACACGCCGATATCCGAGCTACCGGGTATAGGTCCTGTCAGAAGGGCGGCGTTTGAAAAGCTCGGTATTTTCTGCGCAAAGGATCTTATAATGCATTTCCCGAGGGGATATCAGCACCGGGGTGATGTGAAGATGCTTTCGGATACGGGTTTAGGGGAGAATTCGGCTTTTATACTGACTGTCGGAACAATCCCGCGAACCGAAACCATCAGCCGGCAAAAACGAATGTCGATAACAAGATTCAACGCATTTGACGAGAGCGGCAAGGTAAGCGTTGTATTTTTCAACCGCCCTTATCTTTCAAGGGATCGAGTCTTTGAAGTCGGGGAAAGATATCGGTTCTACGGCAAGCTTACAAAATACAATAACAAACTGACTTTGAACTCCCCTATATTCGAGCCATACAAAGAAGGCGTCCCTCTGCCGGCATTCGTGCCTATTTATCCTCTGACAGCCGGGCTTAAACAGAAATTTACCGCATCCTGTATTGAAGGGGTTATAACCGCTTTTGAGCGAAATCCGGACATTTACGAGCCGATATCCGAGGGTATCCGAAGAAAAACCGGAATCTGCGGTTTTATCGAAGCGGCAAGAGCAATTCATTTTCCCGAATCTTATGAGGACATTGATAAAGGCAGAAGATATTTCGTTTTCAGCGAACTTTTAAAATTCGCACTCTGCATCGAATCGATAAAATCCGAAAATACAAGTTTTTCGTATAATATCGCGGAATTCACTGACACGGAACGACTTGCAGATGAGTTTACCTCTGCTTTGAATTTTACGCTGACCGGGGCGCAGAAACGGGCGATTGCGGATATCTCGGCTGATTTAAGCTCGGGAAGTCGAATGGATCGGCTTATATACGGCGATGTCGGCTCCGGAAAGACCATTTGCGCCGTCGCGGCTGCTTATTTGGCGGCAAAAAACGGTTGGCAGACGGCTTTTCTCGTCCCGACCGAGGTTCTTGCGGCTCAGCATTACGCAAATATCGAACCTATGCTGGCGAAAGCCGGAATCAAAACCGCACTCCTGACAGGCTCGGTAAAGCCTTCACAAAAAAAGATTATATATCAGGATCTCGAAAACGGTGAGATTGATGTCTGCATCGGCACTCACGCTCTGTTGTCCGAGGGGGTCGGTTTCAGACGGCTCGGACTTACGATAACCGATGAACAGCACCGATTCGGAGTCCGCCAGCGCAGTACGCTGACTCAGCAGACTTTACATGAAATTTCGCCGCACATCCTTGTAATGAGCGCAACACCGATTCCGAGAACGCTTGCATTGATCATATACGGAGACCTGAAATCTTCCGCAATTGATGAACTTCCTCCGGGACGAAAGAAAATCGACACCTTTGTTGTTAATTCAGGTTATCACGAACGACTGATAGCATTTATAAAAAAACTTACCGATGAAGGGCAGCAGGTATATGTGATCTGCCCGGCGGTCGGAGCGCTTGCCGAAGAGCTCTCGGAAGATGATCTGGTCGGAGGAGAAATAATTCCATTTCCAGACAGTGCAGACAGCCCTCGCGACGGTACCGGTGAGATCAAATCCGCGATAAAATACGGTCAGACACTCCGGGAAGAGCTGCCGGAACTCAAAATAGGGATACTTCACGGCAAAATGAGCTCCTCGGAAAAGGAAAGTGTCATGGATTCCTTTGCAGCGGGAGAGACGCAGTTGCTTGTAGCAACTACGGTTATAGAAGTCGGGATCGATGTGCCGAATGCGACGCTGATGATAGTCGAAAACGCAGAACGCTTCGGTCTTTCTCAGCTCCATCAGCTCCGCGGGCGAGTCGGACGCGGAAAACAAAAATCATACTGTGTGCTTGTCTCGGATACAAAAAGCGAGACGGCGGTCAGACGGCTTAGTATCATGAAAGAAACCAATGATGGCTTTAAAATAGCTGAAACCGACCTTAGCATGAGGGGACCGGGAGAATTTCTGCCGCGCAGGGACGGCGGCGCAATGCAGCACGGTGTAAGCGACTTTGGGATTACCATGTCAACCGATACCGAAACTTTGAACCTTGCGATGGATATTGCCCGCGAACTGCTTTCATATGATCCGAAACTCGAAAGACCCGAAAACAAATTGCTCGGAAAAGAGATTCAACATAAATTAAACTCAAATATCGCGGCTCTTAACTGAAAAAGCACACGGGAGATTAGCTTCCGTGCGCTTTTTTTATTACTCGCAATATTGTGCCATGTAGCGTTTAATCGGTTCGACGTCGATTTTACCCGACATATGCTCAATTATATCCTTTACCGTTACTATTGCGGTAACTTCGATGCCGAATTCTTCTTTTATTTCAGCTTTAGCGGTTTTTCCGGCAATTCCCTTCTCCATCCGGTCGACGGAAATGAACTCATACTTTATCTCGGATTCGGGAGCGATAGACCTTATAATCGGAACCGTTTCGCGAATTGAGGTTCCGGCTGTAATAACATCTTCTATGATTACCACCCTTGAAGAATTGCCGGGCTTTGCACCTACCAGACTGCCGCCTTCGCCGTGATCTTTCGCTTCCTTTCGGTTGAAGCAATAACCTATATCAAGGTTATAATCCTCATAGAGTGCGGAAGATGCTGCAACCGCAAGCGGGATACCTTTATATGCAGGACCGAAAATCAGGTCAAAGTTATCTCCGAGCGTGTCGTAAATGCAGCGGGCGTAATAGTGCCCGAGACGGTTAAGCTGCGAGCCGGTCTTGTAA
>JAAZGC010000114.1 GCA_012511425.1 Clostridiales bacterium
ACGAAGCAGACGAAGCGCATAACGGTCGATTTACCCGACTCGTTCGGCCCGTAGATTACATTGACGCCGGGGGACAGCTCAAGGTCGAGGTCAGCCGTCCCGCAAAAGCGTATTATATGAATCCGGTCGATCCGCATTTTGATCCTCTGATTTTTTAAATCGTCTTCCGGTAGCCGGATTTTCGGTCTACCGTATTTTCAAGCGGTCTGCCCGAAACGTATCTTTCAAGCTCGGCGCAGAAGATGTCTATAATATTATCATAAGTCTTTCGCAGATGGAAGAAGCCGGAGATGTGCGGGGTTACGAGCGCCGTCGGAATTTTCCAGAGACGGTGGGATTTCGGCAGCGGTTCCGGATCGGTAACGTCGAGCGCGCATCCGCCGAGTTGACCTGATTCGAGCGCGTCGCAGAGCGCTTCGGTGTCGATTGCATTTCCGCGCCCGACGTTGAGTATGACAGCGCCCGGCTTCATAAGCGCAAGCCGTCTTTTGTCGATCATTCCCGCCGTCGACTGGGTATTCGGCAGCGCCATCGCAACGATGTCCGCCCTCGGAAGCAGCATGTCTATCGATTCGTTGTGATACAGCTCGTCGATATAGTCGGGCAGGGCAAAGCCGCTCCGGCGGACGCCTATCGTGTGCGCTCCGAGCAGCTTCATAAGCTTGGCGTACCGCCCGCCGATGTCGCCCAGACCGATTACCAGAACCGTCGCTCCTTCGGGGGACTTAACCGCTCCCCGGCCTTTCCAGAGGCCGTCCGCCATGTTGTCGCGGTAGAGCGGCAGCTTTTTGTATAAAGCGAGGGTGCAGGCGAGCATATGCTCGGATATCGCCTGCCCGAATGCGCCGGTGGAGCAGGTAAGCGCCGTCGTCTCCGGCAGCACTCCGGGAACACAGTAGGCATCGGCGCCGGACATCGAAAGATGCACCCAGGAAAGCTTCGGCATCTTTTTTATCAGATTTATCGGCTGCACTCCGAAGGAAATTTCCGCCTCGGCAAGCTCCTTTGAAAATGCCTTGAAATCCGGTTTTGCAGAGCTCAGAATATCGGTTTCGGGCGGCAGCAGATATGTGAATTCATAGTCCTTTGCAATTGCCTGTATCCTCTCGCGGTTTTCCGGCTCGACCGGGATATAAACTACGACTTTTTTCATAATTCCCTCGCTCAATGCTCCTTGAAAAATCCGATTATCTCATCGTAATCCGCCGCTTCGAAGTCGGGGACGGCGGAGGTGTCGTTCGGCTTTTTTTCGGGGTTGTACCATATTGTGAACACCCCGGCGTTGTTGCCGCCCTGAATGTCGGAGGTCAGCGAATCGCCGACGATGACGGCGAGTGCGGGGTCAAAACCGTCTATCTTTGAAAACACATAGTCGAAATACCGCATATCCGGCTTGGGATATCCCGCGGTTTCGGACACGAAAATCTCATCGGCAAGCGGCGCGAAGGCGGATTCGGCAAGGCGCCGCGTCTGTATCCGCTCAACTCCGTTAGTGATTATGTATATCCCGCCGCCGCGCTCGTCGGCTATCGTTCTTATCGTTTCTGCGAAATCCAAAGCCCCGGGCAGCGGGAAGCTGCCGTCGCCTAATTTGTCGAGATAGCATTCGTTGAACACGGCGGGATCGGCGTCGATTCCGTACCGCAGGAAGACCCGCCTGTGCCGCTCGAGGACAAGCAGGTCCTTTGTCGTTTCGCCCTTTTCGAACTTTTTCCAGAGCCCTTCGTTGACATCGTGATAAAAATCATACATGGAATCGTCGGGAAGAACCGCGGAATGGATTTTCATCGTCTCGAACCACGCATATTTTTCGGCGCGGTCGAAGTCGAAAAGGGTCATGTCGGCGTCAAGTAGAAAGAATTTATACATCGTTTGAAAGTTCCGATCTGTTTTGGTGTTGACTCAAAGGTTGCCCGCAAGCGCGCGGAGGCCGTATTCAAGCGCCTCTCTCGCGGCCGAGCGAGTTTTCGGGTCGTCGCTCTCAAGCTGCGGCAAAAGGGCGCGGAAGAAAGCGCCCCGGATTGTTTTGTCGTTCCTGAGCGAATCCGAGTCAAAAAGCGGTGCCGTCAGATCCTGCAGCTCAAAGGAAAAGAGGGATCCGAAGGTCTCGCCGACGGCGTTTTCGCCTATCCTGCAGCCGGGGGCGGTGTCCCCCGTCAGAGTAAGCCGCAGCGCCGTCTTTTGCGGATTTCTCACCGCCGAAGATAGCGGGGAAACCTTTTTCAGAACGTCGTTTATATCGGCGGCGCCGGTAACATCGGCTGTGAGATTCAGGAAAATATATTCGGACAGGGGGATAAAGCTGTATGAAAGCGAAAGCTCCGAGTCTATCTTCTTCATCTCGAGCAAAAGGCCGCCTCTTTCGCCGCATTCGTCAAATCCGCGTCCCGCCAGCGCGCCGCTGTATGCGTAGTATGTCTTTCCCGCTCTCTGCACCTGTTCGGCCGGCGGCGGGGGATTATGGATATGCCCCAATGCTATATAGTCAAACCCGGTTCCGGCTATTTCGGCGGGAGTGATGAAGGCGTTTTTGGCGAGCGGGCTGTATATGTCCGCATGAGCGCAGACGATGTTTATAATGCCGGGATCCTTCGGAGTCCGGGCGGCGAAGGGGGAGCGGTCAAGGGTTGACGACGTGAAGGCATAGCCGTAAACGGTCAGCTTCTCGCCCTCTGCCGACAGCATCGAAAATTTAGTCAGAGTGTCCGATGAAAATATATGCGCATTCTGCGGCAACTTTGCCCTTTTCCAGAAGGAATTCTGCGAGTAGGGGTCATGATTGCCGGGTGAAACGGCGAAGACCATTTTTTCGTGCGATTCGAAAAGTGACATTACCGCTTCAAGCGTTGCGGGGGAGGCAAACTCCGAGTCGAACATATCTCCCGCGATAAGGAAAAGGTCGCAGTGCTCGGCATAAGCCCTCTCGACGGCGCGCCGGAAGGTGTCAAATACGCTTTGGCGGAGCAGCCGTGAATTTTCCGCAGACTGCCCGGAAAAGGGCGAGTCGAGATGCAGATCGGCGCAGTGAAAAATTTTAGCCATATCAAAACCCGATTTTTGTATATAAAGAACAGCGTTAATCTATGTCGAAGCGGATAAGCATATGATTGGGGAAAGAGAGGATATCCCGTATCTCGTCCGCAAGAGAGGCGCGGCAAGATACGTCTATCGATTTGGATTCAATTCCGTAGGCGCGGCCGATCCCGACAAAATCGGGGTTTTTAAGCTCCGATTCGAAGACGTTGCCGCCGAAGCGGCTTTTCTGATATTCGCTTATCATGCCCAGAGATCGGTTGTCCATGATGAATATCTTTATAGGCATCGGCGCACAGGCAAGCGTCGAAAGCTCCTGCGCCGTCATCTGAAAGCCGCCGTCGCCGCAGATAAGGACTATCTGCCGGGGGTCTCCCGGCATTTCCCACTCGGAGAGGGCGACAGAAGCGCCGCAGGCGGCGGGCAGGCCGAAGCCCATCGCGCCGAGTCCGCCGGAGGTGATAAATCCGCGTTCAAATATCGGCATCAGCCGCTGCGCCGCGGTCATCTGATGTGAGCCGACGTCGGCGATGTAAACGCAGTCGCGGCGCTCGCATCCGACAACGTCGAGGGCGCGGAGCACTTCGGCGCAGGAAAGGCGGCTTTCCGGCTCCTCCGCCGGCGCCTTTGTCCGCTGTTTTATCGCGCGGAGCTGTTCGTTCCAGCTTTCGCGGGCGGCGGGGTCGTAATTGATTTCGCACTCGCAGAGCGATGCGAAAAACTCCCGCGCATCGGAGACTACCGGCAGGTCGGCTTTAACGTTCTTCGATATCTCGGCGTAGTCGATATCGCAGTGGATGATGAAGTGCGAGCGGGCGAAGCGGTCAAAGTCCGCCACCGTTCTGTCGGAGAAGCGGGTGCCGCAGGCGATGACTATGTCGCATTGATCCATCGCAGCGTTTGCCGCCGGGGTGCCGAATCGGCCGGTAAGCCCCAGCATATTCACCCTGCGGTCAAGTATCAGCCCCATTCCCGGCAGCGTTACGACTACCGGGATCGAATATTTTGCGGCAAAGCGGGAAAGCTCCGCCGAAGCCTCTCCCGAAACAACTCCGCCTCCGGCCAAAATCAGCGGCCGGTAAGCGTGGGAAAGCTGCGCCGCTATCTTCGGCAGCTGAACCGAGAGAGGAATCCCGTTCTCCCTTATCCGCGGCAGAATATCGCCGTGGCGGCCGAGCGTCTCCCGCCTGTCGGTAATTTCGGCAGACAGGACGTCGAGGGAGATGTCGACCAAAACCGGCCCTTTTCGTCCGGTGGAAAGCACCCGCCACGCCTCTTCGAGGGTAGGCGCGAGCAGTTCCGGCTTTTTTACGAGATAGTTGTGCTTTGTGATGGGAATGGTCATTCCCATTATGTCTGCTTCCTGAAAGGCGTCGCAGCCGATTTCGGCAACTCCGACCTGTCCCGTTATAATCAGCATCGGCACCGAATCGAGATCGGCGTCGGCGATTCCGGTGGCAAGGTTTATCGCTCCCGGACCCGATGTGGCGATACAGACGCCGGGAAACCCGGTCGCGCGGGCGTAGCCGCAGGCGGCTAACGCCGCTCCCTGCTCATGGCGGACGAGGATGTGATTTAATTTTTCATCCCCGCTCTCGTTGTTCTTCCGTATCGCTTCGTATAGCTCAAGCAGCGGCGCGCCGGGGTAGCCGAAAACCGTACGTACCCCCTGCCGCAGCAGGAAATCAACAATAAATTCGCTTCCGTTCGGCATGATTATCTGTCAAGCCCCGCGAGAGTTTTAAAATCAGCTTTCAACGAAAGGTAAATGTTCTTATATAGGTCGAAATACCCTTTGTAAATGTCGTGAAGTTTCATATCCGGCTTGTTCGACGCGGTTTTTACGACGATATCCGTCGATGCACCTGCAATATCGGGATAAATCCCGGATGCAACCCCGGCGAGCAGGGCGACGCCGAGAGCGCCGCTTTCGGACGAATTCGGCTTGAACATCGTCTTTCCGAAAGCGTCGGACATCATCTGCGTCCAGAGCTTTGAGTTCGCTCCGCCTCCCGCAAGGGAGATATCGCTTACCGGAATCCCCATTTCTTCAATGACTTCGGCGCAGTCGAGCAGGGAATATACCACCCCTTCGAGCACCGCCCTCAGCATTTCCGGACGGCCGTGCAGCGCGGAAAGCCCGAAGAACACCCCGCGGCAGTAAGGATCCGGGTGCGGCGAGCGCTCGCCCATCAGATAGGGCAGATATAAAAGCCCTCTCGCGCCGGCGGGAACCGTCGCGGCTATATCGTCGAGGTATTTGTTCAGCGGCGCGCCGAACATCGCGGCGGTCGCCGCCGCATCGCCCATGAAGTTGTCTCGGAACCACTTGAAGCTCAGCCCCGCGCCCTGAGTGACGCCCATGACGTGCCATGCGCCGGGAACGGCGTGGCAGAAGGTGTGAACGCGTCCTTCTTTGTCGGTCTTGACGCTGTCGGAATGGACGAAAACGACGCCGGAGGTGCCCATCGTAATGCTTGCAACGCCGCTCTTGACAATGCCGTTTCCTACGGCGGACGCCGCCTGATCTCCCGCTCCCCCCGCGACGACAACGCCGGGATTAAGCCCGCAGAGTGCGGCGGCGGAAGCGGTAAGGCGGCCGGTAGCTTCCTGAGACTCATACATTTTGCCGACCATCGACGGCTTTATCCCGAAATATGACAGCATGGTGTCCGACCAGCGGCGGTTGGGAACGTCGAGCAGCTGCATACCCGAGGCGTCGGAGACTTCCGTCGCAAACTCCCCGGTCAGCCGATAGCGGATATAGTCTTTCGGCAGCATCAGCTTTGCGCAGCGCGCCCAGTTTTCCGGCTCGTTGTTCTGAACCCACTTGATTTTCGAGGCGGTAAAGCCGGTGAGCGCCGGGCTGCAGGTGATTTTCATCAGGGTGTCAAGCCCCAAATCGGCAGTCATCTCTTCGCATTCCTTCGCCGTCCGCTGATCGCACCAGATTATCGCGGGGCGGATAACGCGGTCGGATTCGTCGAGCATGACAAGTCCGTGCATCTGCCCGGACAGCCCTATCCCGCGCACCGCGTCCGGCGAAGCGCCGGAGTTTTCGACGGCTTCTTTTATCGCGCTGCAGGCGCCCTGCCACCAGTCGAGCGGATCCTGCTCCGCCCAGCCGTTTTGCGGCTGGCTCATTCCGTATTCATATGTCGCCGACGAAACGGCTTTGCCGGAAGCGTCGAAGACGACCGCTTTCGTTCCGGATGTGCCGATGTCGCAGCCTATCAGAAGTTCGTTTTTATTCATTTTGA
>JAAZGC010000115.1 GCA_012511425.1 Clostridiales bacterium
GACAATCCGGACGCCCGCATTGAGAAACGCCTGCTCCCGCATCCGGTTTAAAATGACGTCGTAGTCAAAATACGTCTCTTCGAATATCTCATCATCCGGCCAGAAGCGGACGCAAAGCCCGCTGCAGTCGGTCTCCCCCTCGTCGGTGAAGGGGACTTCGACCTTGCCCCTTGCGAAAGTCTGCGTATATCTCCTGCCTTCGTAGCAGTTTATGTATGATAATCTCTTTGAAAGCGCGTTTACTACCGATGCGCCGACGCCGTGCAGGCCGCCCGAGAAGCGGTATCCGCCGCCGCCGAACTTTCCGCCCGCGTGCAGCACCGTGAACACAACCTCCGGAGTCGGTATCCCCATCTTTGCGTTGAGCGCCGCCGGAATTCCCCGGCCGTCGTCCGAAACTTCGCAGGAGCCGTCTTCTTTCAGCACGACTTTTACGCTGTCGCAGACGCCCGCCATCGCTTCGTCTATCGAGTTGTCTACTATCTCGTATATCAGGTGGTGCAGCCCGCGCAGCGATGTTGTGCCGATGTACATTCCCGGCCGCTTGCGGACCGCTTCGAGACCTTCCAGAACCTGTATCTGATTTTCATTATATGTTTGCGGCATATATTTTCCTTTCAATAGGGGGATTTCTTACGGGGGACTTCGTCCCCCGTACCCTCTACCAGAAAACTTTTGAAAAAGTTTTCTGGACTTTCAAAACTTTTGGGTAATTTATAGGTTCGCAGTCGTTAGCAATATGAAATAATAATATTCTTTTGTAACAACAACGTTTTTCGCTTGGTTTTATATAAATTTAGTTATTTTCTTTAAATGTTCTTTGTCTGACAATCTCATACATCAGGACAGAAGCCGCACAGCTGACGTTGAACGACGAAGCGTATGACTTCTCGCTCATCGGAATCGTGCAGAGGATGTCGCATTTTTCTTTGAACTCGGCGGAAAGCCCCATCGTCTCGTTGCCGATCATCAGCATCAGCGGCCCTGTCAGCGGGACGTTATACACGGGTGTTTCCCTGTGCGCCGTCGTGCCGATGACTTTGAACGTCGGATATTTCTCTTTCAGCCGGGCGATATAGTCGTAAAGCGTCTTGTTGTCGGCGACCCGTACCGCCGGAAGGCTGAAAAAGGAGCCCATCGACGACACCACGACGTCCGGGTCGTAAAGGTCGACCGCGTGCCCGGTCAGAATCAGCATATCCGCCCCGAAAGCGTCGCAGGAACGGATCATTGTCCCCAGATTGCCCTTGTTTGACGGCCGGTCAAACAGCACGATAAGCGGATTTTCCGACAGCTCGGCTTTTTCGAGGGTGTCCTCCCGCATCTCAATCACCGCCATCAGCTCGGAGCCATCGTTTTTCCCGCTCAGATCATACATCAGAGAAGCGGTCAGGCAGTAATTGACGTCGGTCTCAATGTCGCGGATCATCCCCCTCGCCCAGTCGGAAAGGTTGTTTTTGTCGTACAGAAAGCTCTTAATCCGCCAGCCCTTAGCAGCCGCCTCTTTCAGACTCCGAACCCCCTCGACAAGAAATTCGTTGTAGCGATATCTCTTGTTCCGATTGGTCTTGAGCACTTCAAACTTCTGAAAAGCAGCGTTTATGGAATATATATTTATTTCATTCATCAGAAAAAACACCGATAATGACTTAACTTTTGAGCTGCGATATATTTCCGCAGGAAATATTCGCGAATAGCACCACAGGTGCTATTCAATTCTTCCGTTCAGCGTCTCCCCGGTAAGCGCCGTCAGCCATATGCGATCCTCCCCGCCGGTATTTTCAACCACAAACCCTTTAGGCAGCTCCGAGCTTACCGCTTCCGTCCGGCTCCGCCGCTTTTTGAGGAAATCCCGAGTCGCATGCCCGACGGTAGCCGTATCAAGGTCAAACAGCCCGACAATCCCCCGGGTAGGCAATAATTTTTCTTCACCAAGGTAGAGATACATTCTCTTATTAGATTTTCGTCGCCTCATTAGTAAACCTTATCAGATTAATTGATTTTGCCAAAGGCAAAATCTACCTTAGAAAAAACACCGATAATGACTGAACCATCCGGCGGAGACGTTTTGCCGCAGGCAAAACTCGCTTATTCAAACCGCTATGCGGTTAGATAAAAACTCCTTTTTCCACTTCGTAAACCTTATCCCCGACAATATCCTTCTCGCAGGTCGTGATAATCATCTGTCTGCCGCTGTCCTTCATCGAACCCAGCAGATACTCCCGCCGGTGCGAATCGATCTCGCTTAAGACGTCGTCGAACAGGAAGACCGGATACTCGC
>JAAZGC010000116.1 GCA_012511425.1 Clostridiales bacterium
AAAAGTTTCCCGAGCAGGCTGAAAAAGCTCTTTATAAGCACCGCAACGTCGCGGCGGTAATAGACGATGACCGATGCGAGGGTGGCGAGGTGAAGCAGGACGAAAAAAGAAAAATATGCTTCTTCAAAACTCTTCCCTTCGTTCAGCAGCGCCGATGTCAGCGCAAGGTGCCCCGAGCTCGAAACGGGGAGAAATTCGGTCAGTCCCTGAACGAGACCCAAAAGCAGACCTTTCAGCCACGACATAAAAAGCAATTCCTCCGAAAAAGATATCTCTTATTTATTATACTACTTAAGCTTTATTATACTACTTAAGCCGGGAGATTGCAACATCATTTCGTAAATTATCATCTTACGGCAAACTGCGGCTGCTCCGAGAGCGGCGGCGTGGGTATCCGGCATATGTTAATATTAACAACTCAAAAACCCTTATGCTGCAACGCCCGGCAATGCTTCATCGCACAAATATGTTAATATTTGACATTCGATTTATGCAACTTCCACAATTTTCAAATGCGCGGTAAATTTTAACAAAAATGTGTAGAGTTTCCCGCGCAATTGATGTATAATATTTATAGCTGTATTTATATCGTCGGATAAAAGACGCTGCCGCTCCCGCTGCGGTGTTTTTGTGCGGCTTTATGAATGCGCCTTGAAAATAATCTAACAAACAGTTCATCTGTCAACATTTTCCGGAGGTTAAACCACATGAAAAAGCAACCGACCACGGTACCTTTCAGAGGAACGGCTGAGCAGGAACAGCAGCTGCTTTCCGTAATCGAGAAGTACCGCGGCACAAAAGGCGCGATGATGCCTATCCTTCAGGAAGCTCAGGGAATCTACGGATACCTGCCCGTCGAAGTGCTTAAAATCATCGCAGAGCAAACCGACACCCCGATGGAGACAATCTACGGCATCGTCAGCTTCTATTCTCAGTTCAAGCTGAATTACGACGGCGATATCACCATCTCCATATGCATGGGTACCGCCTGCTACGTCAAGGGCAGCGCGGATGTTTTAAGTGAGGTGGCCTCCGTGCTCGGAGTTCAACCCGGCGCCACCAGCTCCGACGGCAGATACTCCCTCGACGCTACCCGCTGTATAGGCGCCTGCGGTCTGGCTCCGGTCATGATCATCAACGGCACCGTTTACGGCCGCGTCAAGAAGTCCGAAGTCGCGGGAATCCTTGCCAAATACAAGGAATAATAACCGAGCTATAAAAATCTACCCGCCCCGGAAATAAAAAATCTTCCGGAGCGGCATATCGGAGGAAGATATAAAATGGCAGTTATCACGAGCTTGGACGCGCTCAACGCCGTCAAAGCTAAATATATCGGCGATATCGAGCTTCCCGCGGACAGCGGAAAGACCCGCATCGTCGTCGGGAGAGCCACCTGCGGCGACGCCGCCGGCGCCGGTCCCGTTTTTGATCAGCTGAAGAAGGACATTGACGCAAAGGGACTCAAAGAAAAGGTAGATCTTATCGCCACCGGCTGCGTCGGCATCTGTCAGTATGAGCCCGTTTTCGAAGTTTACGGCTGCGACGGTTCCCGCACCACCTATGTCAACATGGACGCCGAAAAAACCGCCGAAGTTTTCGAAAGTCACATCGTCGGCGGAAAAGCTGTTTCCAAATACACGATAGGCCCGGTTTCCGAGGATTCGGAAGCCGCCGCCCTTACGGACACCGAATTTTATAAGCTCCAGAGGCGCATAGTGCTGCGCAACTGCGGCATAATCGACCCGGAGAAGATCGAAGAATACATCGCCCGCGACGGATATAAGGCTATCTTCAAGGTGCTCACCGAAATGAAGCCGGAAGACGTCACCAAAGTGATGCTCGATTCGGGTCTCCGCGGCCGCGGCGGCGCCGGCTTCCCGACCGGACGCAAGTGGCAGTTTGCGCAGGCTTCAAAGGGCGACAAGAAATACGTCTGCTGCAACGCCGACGAGGGCGACCCCGGCGCATTCATGGATCGCGCCGTTCTTGAAGGCGACCCGCATGCGGTCATCGAAGCGATGACCATCGCCGCTTACGCAATCGGCTCCGACGAAGGATATATCTATGTCCGCGCCGAGTATCCGGTCGCAATCAAGCGCCTTCAGATCGCGATAGATCAGGCGAAGGGCTACGGCTTGCTCGGAGATAACATCTTCGGCACCGGCTTCAATTTCGACCTCAAGCTCCGTCTCGGCGCCGGCGCGTTCGTCTGCGGCGAGGAAACGGCGCTTATGACCTCGATTGAGGGCAAGCGCGGCGAGCCGCGTCCCCGTCCTCCCTTCCCGGCGGTAAAGGGTCTGTTCGGAGTTCCGACAATTCTCAACAACCTCGAAACCTATGCAAACGTCGCCCAGATCATCCTCAAAGGCGCCGAGTGGTTCTCGGCTATGGGAACCAAACCGAGCGACAAGGGAATGGGCAGCACCGGAACCAAAGTTTTCGCCCTAGGCGGCAAGATTTCTCACACCGGTCTCGTCGAAATCCCGATGGGAACCCCGCTCTCCAAGGTACTTAACGAAGTCGGCGGCGGCGTTCCGGACGGCAAGAAATTCAAGGCAGCCCAGATCGGCGGCCCCTCCGGCGGATGCATCCCGGCTTCCCAGGTCGACGTTGAGATCGACTATGACAACCTTATGTCTATCGGCGCCATGATGGGCTCCGGCGGACTTATCGTCATGGACGAGGACAACTGCATGGTCGACATCGCCCGCTACTTCCTCGACTTCACCGTCGACGAGTCCTGCGGACAGTGCCCGCCCTGCCGTATCGGCACCCAGCGCATGCTCGAGCTGCTCGACAAGATCATCGCCGGAAACGGTGAGATGGAGGATCTCGACAAGCTCAACGACCTCGCAGGCTACATCAAGGATGCCTCTCTCTGCGGCCTCGGCCAGACCGCCCCGAACCCGGTTCTTTCAACAATACGTTATTTCCGCGATGAATACATCGCTCATATAGTCGACAAGAAGTGCCCTGCGCATGTCTGCAAGGACCTGCTCGAATTCGTAATCGACCCCGAAAAGTGCATCGGATGCACGCTCTGCAAGCGCAGCTGCCCGGTCAACGCAATCTCGGGCGAAACCAAGAAGCCTCATGTCATCGACCGCGACAAGTGCATCAAATGCGGCGCCTGCATGACGGCCTGCCGCTTCGGCGCCATCTCCAAACACTGAGAGGAGCTGCATAAACAATGGAAAACATCAAAACCGTCAAAGTAAAGGTCAACGGCCGCGAAATCGAGGTACCGTCAAATTACACCGTCCTCGAAGCCGCCCGCGCCGCCAAAGTAAATATACCGACCCTTTGCTACCTTAAAGATATAAATGAAATCGGCGCCTGCCGAGTCTGCCTTACCGAAGTTACCGGAGCCAGAGGCATGGTCGCCGCCTGCGTTTATCCCGTCGCCGAAGGCATGGAGATCAAGACCAACACCGAAAAGGTCCGCAACGCAAGAAAACTCAACCTTGAATTGGTTCTCTCCAACCACGATATGCGCTGCCTCTCCTGCTCCCGCAGCACCACCTGCGAGCTGCAGACCCTCTGCAACGAATACGGGATTCAGGCCGGCACCTTCCTCAACGACAACGCAAAGGAAGTCAAGCATCCGATCGACGACAGCTCGGTCGCCATTATCCGCGACAACAACAAGTGCGTGCTCTGCCGCCGCTGCGTCGCCGCCTGTGCCACCCTTCAGGAGATCGGCGTTATCGGTCCCAACGACCGCGGCTACGACACCCATATCGGCTCGGCTTACGAAATGAAGCTGGCGGACACCGCCTGCGTCAACTGCGGACAGTGCATCATATACTGCCCGACCGCCGCGCTTTACGAAAGAGACGACACACAGAAGGTCTTCGACGCGATAAGCGACCCGACGAAGCACGTCGCCATCTGCTGCGCTCCTTCCGTCCGCGCCACTCTCGGCGAAGCCTTCGGCCTCGCTCCCGGAACCGACGTTGAGGGCAAGATGGTCTCGGCTGTCCGCTCCCTCGGCTTCGACGCGGTTTACAACATGAACCTCACCGCCGACATGACCATCGTCGAGGAAGCCACCGAGCTTATCGACCGAATTCAGAACGGCGGCAAGCTGCCGATGATCACCTCCTGCTCGCCCGGCTGGATCAAATACTGCGAGCACTATTTCCCGGAATTCACCGAGAACCTTTCCAGCTGCAAATCGCCGCAGCAGATGTTCGGAGCTATCTACAAGACCTACTGGGCAAAGAAGAACAATATCGACCCGAAGGACATCTTCTTCGTTTCGGTCATCCCCTGCACCGCGAAAAAGTTTGAAGTCGGCCGCGAAAATCAGTCCGCTTCCGGCTATCCGGATGTCGACGTCGCGATAACCACCCGTGAGCTCGCTTCGATGATCACCAAGGTCGGCATCGACTTTGTGAATCTCGAAGACGAAGAGTTCGACGCTCCGTTCGCCATGGCGACCGGCGCCGGCGAGATCTTCGGAGCCACCGGCGGCGTTATGGAAGCCGCTCTGCGCACCGCAGCCGAGCTCATCCTCGGCGGCAAGTTCGAGAAGACCGACTTCGAAGAAGTCCGCGGAACCGACGGAATCAAGCACGGACGTTACAAAGTCGGCGATCTCGACGTCAAAGTCGCCGTCTGCTCCGGCACCGCCAACGCCAAGAAGCTGCTCCGCGCCATCGAGGCCGGTGAAGACGACTCCGTCTTCGTCGAAGTCATGTGCTGCCCCGGCGGCTGCGTAAACGGCGGCGGTCAGCCCTATCAGCCTGCGGTCGTCCGCAACAACGTAAACCTCCCGGCGGTTCGCGCAAGCGTGCTTTACGGCGCCGACTCGGACAACGAGCTGCGCAAATCCCACGAAAACCCGGCGCTCAAACTCATCTATGACGAGTACCTCGGCGAATTCGGCTCGGAAAAGGCGCACCACATACTGCATACAAGCTATGTCAAGCGCGGACTTTACAAGAATATAAAGTAAATTCCGGCGGCTGCGGTATAAATATTAATAATTAAAACGAGACATCTCCGCTGTGCCGAACACGGCGGAGATGTTTATTTCTATATTCAGGATCAAAATATGTCTAAACAAAAATCACGGCTGACACGGATTGCGCAGTTCTGCTCGGTTATAATCATTGTCCTGTTTTCGATACTCCTTATAAACAACATCACCAAAGGCAATGTCTTTCCGCTTGAAACCGCAATGATAATTGCGGCCGTCGCGCTTGCGGCGGCAGCGTCTGTCACAGCCGGAAAAGCGCCGAAGTGGCTGACCGGCGTCATGACTGCGGGGATGCTCGTTTTTATCGTTTCTTTTACCGTGCTTTCGGCCGCCGTCGTGTCATACGCGGCTGCGGCGGCGGATGATTCGGCGCTGCCGGACGGAAGCGGCGGTGATATCGCAATCGTCGTGCTCGGCTGCCGGACACGGGAGGAGCCGGGGACAATGCTGAGAAAGCGACTCGATGCGGCGCATGAGCTGCTTTTGAAATACCCCGATTCTGCCGCCGTTCTCTGCGGCGGGCAGGGGCCTAACGAGCCTTTATCCGAGGCGCAGTCGATGTACAACTACCTTTTCAGGCGGGATATCGCGCCGTCAAGGCTGTATATGGAAGACAAATCGACAAACACCGTCGAAAATTTCAAAAACGCCTTTGAGATTATCGATTCGGCAGATGAGCTTCGCGGGCGGAAGATAATAGTCGTATCCTCCGGGCTGCACCTGCTTCGCGCAAGGCACATTTTAAAGTCGCTCGGCGCCGAAGACGGCGGATTTTATATGCGCGCCGCGAAAAGCGCCGGGTATTTCGGCGAAGCGGCGATGCTGGTCCGGGAATACATGAGCTGGGCGAAGCTTATCTTCACAGGCGTCTGACATATTTTTTATAATATTTTCGTAAAATTCGTCAAAAAGGTTGCAAAAATCGGAACTTAGCGGTATAATATAGCCGTAAGGCAAATTTTGTTAATTTATACATCCGGGGAACCGTTATGAGTGATAATGAAAACAAGGTTACTGTTGAAACCAAGGGTTTCAATGCGGGAAATGCGGTAAAGATCGGCGTTTCCTTCGGAACATGCCTGGCTATGGTTATTTCCTTTGTAACATGGAAATCTGTGGGATGGGCAATTCTGCATGGGATTTTCAGCTGGGGATATGTTTTATATTTTATGATCCGATATGTGTGGATGTAATATAAAACTTATTCGTCAGATATGTGAAGGGTCAAAATAAAAGAGATTGCGGGACTGTGCGGATCGGCTTCATGTGACACATCTTCGCAGATGTCTGCACAAATTTCTTTCGCATGATTTTTTCTCCTCTTTTTTCGGTTGTGTCGGTGCGGTTGTTGTCCAGCACTTTAATTACACTGCAGAAGCGGAGAAAATTCAGTAGTTATTATTCCCGGAAAGCCATGTTCCGTATGGTTTTTTGGGTTTTGCAAACGGCTGTTATTATTTATATAAAGGAGCATCAGTATGGATAAAGTACGTTACGGTGTAATCGGCATCGGAAATATGGGCCGGGGACACGCATACGAGATTTTCAAGGGCAGCACAAAGAACGCCGTTCTGGGCGCCGTCTGCGACAACCGCCAAAGTCAGCTCGACTGGGCGAAAGAGCAGTTCGGCGAAGAGATTCCGCGCTTCCTTGACTACAAGGAGCTTATTAAGAGCGGCACCTGCGACGCCGTCATCATCGCAACTCCGCACTATCTCCACCCGGGCATGGCGATGGACGCCCTCGCCGCCGGACTTCATGTCCTTATCGAAAAGCCGGCCGGCGTTTACACCAAAGCCGTCAAGGAGATGAACGAGTTCGCAAAGAAATCCGGCCTCGTTTTCGCTATCGACTACAACCAGCGCACCGACCCGCACTACATCAAGCTGCGCGAAATGGTCCGGAACGGTGAAATAGGCGATCTGAAGCGCGTCGTCTGGATTATCACCGACTGGTACCGCACCCAGTCCTATTACGACAGCGGCAGCTGGCGCGCCACATGGGCAGGCGAGGGCGGCGGAGTGCTTATGAATCAGGCTCCGCATAACCTCGACCTCTGGCAGTGGATCGTCGGAATGCCGGAAAGCGTTGTCGGCTTCTGCGATTTCGGCAAGTACCACAATATCGAAGTCGAAGACGACGTTACCATTTTCGCCCGCTATAAGAACGGCGCAACCGGCGTATTCATCACCACGACGGGCGAATGCCCCGGAACCAACCGCCTCGAAATCAGCGGCACCAAGGGCAAACTCGTGCTTGAGGGCGGAGTCATCAAATACACCAAGCTTTCAATGGACGAGCGCGAATACTGCTTCCAGTCGGAAAGCGGCTTCCAGAAGTGCGAATGGACGACCGAAGAAATCCGCGTCGAAGGCGGCGGCGGTCCGCAGCACAACGGCATCCGCGAGAATGTCGTCAATGCGATACTCAACGGCGCCGAGCTCATCGCCCCCGGATGCGAAGGCGTGAACGGCCTTTCGATCTGCAACGCCGCGCTGCTCTCCAGCTGGCAGGGCAACCGCGAAGTCAAGCTTCCGATCTGCGACGCCGAATACTGGACCGAGCTTGAAAAGCGCATCAAGACTTCCAAGTCGAAAGAAAACATCGCCGAAAAGACGGCAGACCTCGCCGGCACATACGGCAGCAACTGATTGATTTTTCTCCGGCGGCTCCGCTCAGGCGGGGCCGCCTTTCCGTTTCCGCCGGAGCCGATATTTTCACTTGACTATAATGTTGATTTATGCTATAATTAAACCGCAGACAAACCATAAAAGACAGGCTTAAATGAAAGATTCGCAGAAAGAACCGCACGGCGGCGCCGGCAAAAATGCGGGGCAGCTCTTTGTAACCTATATCACCCTGACCGTCCTGCTGCTGCTGATATATATTGTCAAGGCGGCGGTGATCGTCCTTCTGATGACGGAGGATTTCGACGTATATGTAACGGCGGAGACGCTGTTTCTGACAGTTGCGGCGCTCCCTTCCCTTATTGCGGCGGCGGGCTGCATACTGCTTGACCGCCTGCGGTTTCGCCGGCTGACCTTGCCGACTTATGCGGCGATGGCGGCTTTTGAAGTTCTGATCGCACTTATGCTTCTGCCGAAGCTGTTTTATTATGCGGGAAGCGCGTCGTCGATTCTGGCTGTGATAAACATGATAATGATAATCCGCGACCATATCGCATACAGGCGCGCCGAAGCAAAGCGGAAGATGCGCGGCGAAGCCGCCGCACGGGCGGACGCCGCGATAGAGGCGAAGAAAGCGCAAAACGAGGCGCTTTCCGCGCAGAAACCCGGCAAAGCGCACGGCAAGCCGAAGAAAATCAACGATTCGAAAAAGCAAAGCCGCTCGAAAAAGCGGCGCAAAACTCCATGATCTACCGGCGGAATCGGATATGAATAATGTCGGCAAAAAACGCCGGGAACCGGTATTTTCGATTATTTGCGGAGGCGCCTGCCTTTTGTCGCTTACAGCATCGGCGGTGCTCTGGCCGCCATGGCCGTTCGGGTTTTATTTGTCTCCGGAACGGCGGCTGCCGGTTGTTTTCGCCTTTACTGCGGTTTGCGCCGCTCTTGCGGCCGTCAGGCTCGGCTTTCCGTCATATCGGGAAAGGATCGGCGCCCGATGGGTCTTACTGTTTGGCTATGCTCTCGGTGCGGCGGCTTTGCCGGTTTTATGGCGGCTCTCTGCGCCGCAGACAGTTCACGCCCTCTGCGGCTGGCAATTCTGCTTTGCCCTGCCCTCTGCGGCGATATTGTTCGGCAGGAAAGAGACGCTTTGGCGCGCCGCATTCCCTCTCCCCGGCGCCGGGTATCTTCTGGCGGCGATTGCCGCCGTACAGACGGCGCTGTCTTTATGGCTCACATTCAGCTTTTCCCCATCTTTCGGAGTGCTGCCGATGCTGTATCTATTCCCTTTGACGGCGGTACTGCCTGAATTTATACGGGGCGGCAAAGCTGCGAATCTTGCCGGCGGGGTCTGCGGAAGGATTTTTCTTATATACTGCATATTAAGGGCGTTCTTTGACTTCTCGATCGGCGCCGTCCTGCTCTGCGCAGCTGCGTCTTTGGTTTATATAATTATTTTAACGGCAAACACCATAACATATTTAAAAAAACAAAACAACAGGAGGCACACAATGTCCAAAATCACCGGAATCCACCATGTAGCTCTCTATGTGAGCGACTTTGAAAAATCAAAAAAATTCTACCTCGGCCTGGGACTTAAAGAGCACCTCGGCTGGGGTGAGGGCGACAATGAGGCGCTGATGCTCGACACCGGCGCGGGCGTCGTAGAAATGTTCGCGTCAAAGGACAACCTTCCCGCCGCCGGCCGCTTCGGCCATGTCGCTTTCAACGTCTGCTGCAAAGACGCGGTAAAGGAAAAATTCGACCTCGCCCTCTCGCTCGGTGCAAAGGAAAAGTCAGCTCCCGCAACAATTAAGCTCGAACTGAGCCGCCCGTATCCTATCGAAATCACCTGCGCCTTCGTTTTCGGTCCCGACGGCGAATCGGTAGAGTTCTTCTACTGCGAGCCGCTTAAATAAATATATAATATTTATACTAAGCTCGCATAATTTTTCCTTGCAAAAAGAACGGGAGGTTCGGGATATGAAAAAACAGAGATTATTTGCTGCACTCCTTGCGGCGCTGATGCTTACAGCCTTATTCGCAGCCTGCGGAGGCAAGGACGACGCGGCGGAAATACCGCAGGAAACGCAGGCGGCGGACGCAACAACAGCCGAAACCACCGAAGAAGACACCGTTTACAGAGCCGATATCCCGGAAGATACCGACTTCGGCGGCTACAATTTCCGATTCCTGCACTGGTTTAACACCGGCTGGGAGGAAAGAATCAACAAAGACCTCGTTGCCGAAGAGATGAACGGCGACTTCCTCAACGACGCCGTTTACGAGCGCAACCGCAATGTTGAGGAGCTTCTGAATATAAAGATAACCTCTCAGCTTGAAGAACTCGGCTCTATCGGCAGCAAGGTTCAGAAAGCCGTCAGCGCCGGAGACGACTCCTGGGACGCGGTATACATCCGGCTTTACGAGGCGCCGACATATCTTTCCGGCGGCATCTTCATGAATTACAATGACATTCCGACAATCGACTTCACATCCCCCTGGTGGGATCAGAGTTCGGTCGAGCAGCTTTCGATCGACAACCAACTCTACCTCATAGCTTCCGACATCAACGTAATCGATAAGAATGCGACTGCGGGAATGGCTTTCAACAAGAGCTATGCCGAAAGCTACGGTCTGCCGGATCTTTACTCGCTTGTAAAAGACGGCAAATGGACGCTTGACAAAACAGAGGAGCTGTATCAGAACGCCGCCCGCGATCTCGACGGCAACGGAGAGATGGGCATCGAAGACCAATACGGCTTCCTTTCCAAAGCCGACGCAATGACCTTCTTCTTCCACGGCTCCGGCGGACGCTTTATAACCAAGGATGAAAACGATCTGCCGGTATTCACCTTCCCGAACGAGAAGAACTTTACGGTAACCGGCGACATTATCGAAATGACGACCGATTACAACATATACTTCAACCAGCATTATTACGACACATCGGTTGTCAGCGACCAGGCTTATACCAAGATGTTCGAAAACGGACAGGGGCTCTTCTTCCTGCTGCGTCTCGACGACATCGAATTCATGCGCGCATCCGAAACCGATTTCGGCGTGTTGCCGATACCGAAATATTCGGAGGATCAGGACACATATTACAGCACCGTTTCTCAGCACACCTGCGGACTGATGAGCATTCCCGTTACCATTTCCGATCCTTCCCGCGACGGCATCATCCTTGACGCGCTGGCGGCGGAGTCGAAGAATCTCGTTCAGCCGGCATTTTACGAAGTCAACCTTCAGGGCAAATACACCCGCGACAACGAATCGGGCGAGATGCTCGAGATCATTCTGGCAAACCGGGTATACGACCTCGGCTGCATCTATTCCTTCGGCGATTTCGCAAATCAGTATCAGAATATGACGCTGACGAAAAATCCCGATATCGCCTCGCTCACCGCCAAATACGAATCGAAAGTCACAGCGGCAATCGACAAAGTAGTCGAGCAGTACCGGGAGATCGCCGGCTGAAAGCCGTTAAACCGTTAAGAGGAATCAAATGAAAATTCTGTTTGTAAACCTTGAAGTCAAGGAGGAATTCGCAGAGGAATTCGCCGAATTCACCCGCAAAAACCACGAGGGTTCGGTAAAAGAGGCGGGCAACATCCGCTTCGACGCCCTCCGCGACAAAGATAATCCCTGCCTTTTCTCCCTCTATGAAATCTGGAAAGACGACGCGGCGCTTGATGTGCACAAGACGACCGAGCATTACAAAAACTGGGCGAAAGCCTGCGAAACGATGCTCAAAAGCCCGCGCACCCGCCGCGAATTCACCGGCGTCGGCATAACCGATGTCACGAGAGGCGAAATCCGGTAATATCTGCGAAACAGGCTTCGGCGGAAGTTCCGCCGGGGCTTTTTTATTTCAAAACGAAGATTATGCCCCTGATATGTTGACATTATCACAAATTAAGTGTATAATATTTAAGGATAACTCAAGAGAGAAGGCACAAAACCGCAATGGACATAAAACTGCTGTCAAACATACTCGAAACCGCGATGATAATCTCCTTCGGCATCTCCTGGCCGCTCTCGATCATACGCTCGCTGCGCGCAAGGTCGGCTAAAGGCAAAAGCCTGCTTTTCATGCTGTTCATCTGCTTCGGCTATTTCTGCGGCATCGCGGCGAAGACTATCAAAGGCGACTTCAATCTGGCGTATTATTTCTATTATCTGAACGTCACGATGGTGATGATCGACGTCGCCCTCTACTTCCGTAACAGAAAGCTCGACCGGGAGGCGGCGGAAGCGGCGAAAGAGAATAAATGAAGAACGCCCGGCTGCCGAAATAATCAATCGGGGAGTAATAATCTTGAAACCAAAAGTAAATTTATCAAAAATCCTGCTTACTTCGGCGGGGCCGCTGCTTTGCATCATAGGCGCCGCCGCGGTCATATTCGGATATTACCGGGGCGAAGCGGCGGTGGTGCTTTCAAAAGCCGTCATGGTCTGCCTTGAGTGCATCGGAATCGGATAAGCCAAACAAGATGGATAAGACTTATAAAAAAGGCATATCGCCCGAAAGCCCGGATGCGAAAAAGCCCGGCGGGAAGATTCACAAAAAGAAAAAGCTGACCGAAGCGCCGCGGCACATCGCGCAGGCGGTCTGGACGGCGGTCACAAACAGCTATATCGCCGGATTTTTAAAGGGGCGGATTTATCAGGGGGATTTGAAAAAAAACTGCGTTCCGGGGATGAACTGCTACTCCTGCCCGGGGGCGCTGGGGTCCTGCCCGATCGGGGCGATGCAGGCGGTCGTCGGCAGCAGCGGCTTCAAGTTCAGCATTTACGCCGTAGGCTTCCTTACGCTCATCGGGGCGCTGATCGGGCGCTTTGTCTGCGGCTGGCTCTGCCCTTTCGGGCTTTTTCAGGACCTGCTGCACAAAATCCCCTTCCCCAAAAAGATAAAGACTTTCAGGGGCGACAAGCTGCTGCGGCTGCTCAAATACGTCATCTTCGCGGTGTTCGTCATCCTGCTGCCGATGTTTCTGACAAACGACTTCGGAAACGGCTCGCCGTATTTCTGCAAGCTTATCTGCCCCGTCGGAACGGCGATGGCCGGCATCCCGCTGCTGATACTCAACGAATCGATGAGAGCGCTGGCGGGCTTTCTGTTCAGATGGAAACTCGCCATCCTTATAATAACGATAACCCTTTCGATCCTGATTTACCGGCCGTTCTGCAAATACATCTGCCCGCTCGGCGCCGTTTATTCGCTTTTCAACCGGATTTCCGTTTTCAAATATCGGCTCGACGAAACGAAGTGCGTCGGCTGCGGCGCCTGCAGCTGCGTCTGCAAAATGAACGACGATCCGACAAAGAACTGCAACGACCTCGAGTGCATCCGCTGCGGGCTTTGCAAAAAGGCTTGCCCTACCGATGCCATAACTTACGGATTTGTAAGCGGCGTCGTTAAAGCCGGAAAATCAAAGCTTGTCGAACCGATAAAGCCGGATAAACCTGCCGATGCCTGAATTTTACACATAAAACATCCGCTCTGGGGCGCAAAGCCTCTGAGCGGATGTTGATCATTGATTTTTCACAACTAAGCGATTATCGGCGTTTTAAAGCCTTTTCGCGGACAACTTATTCCTCCGGCGCCGAAATCGCGCCCTTGATGGTTTTTTCGCTGGCTTCCATTCCGTATTTGTCAACCC
>JAAZGC010000117.1 GCA_012511425.1 Clostridiales bacterium
CCATCTTTCCGTGGGCGGTGACGATGCGCGCCTCCGGGCAGAGGTTTTTCACTCTCGCCGCAGTTTCGTATATCGTTTCGACGCGGTTATGCAGATAGAAGACCTGCCCGCCGCGCCTCAGCTCTTTTTTGAGTGCTTCGGCTATGATGCCGTCGTCGTATTCGAGGACATAGGTCTGAACCGGCAGGCGGTCGCCGGGGGCTTCTTCGAGAATAGACATATCCCGGATACCCGACATCGCCATGTTGAGCGTCCTCGGAATCGGAGTTGCGGTTAAAGTCAGAACATCGACATTTCTTGTAAGCTGCTTTAATTTTTCCTTCTGGGCAACTCCGAAGCGCTGCTCCTCGTCGACGATGACAAGTCCCAAATTCTTGAACTCGATGTCTTTTGAAAGCACTCTGTGCGTGCCGACAAGGATATCTATCTCTCCGCGGCGGACGCGCCTTATTATCTCCGCCTGCTGCTTTGCGTTTCTGAAGCGGGAGAGCATATCGGCCTTTACGGGATATCCGCGCATTCGGCTTAATATCGTCTGATAATGCTGCATTGCGAGGATGGTTGTCGGAACGAGCAATACCACCTGCTTGCCGCTGCCGACGGCTTTGAAGGCGGCCCTGAGGGCGACTTCGGTCTTGCCGAAGCCGACGTCTCCGCAGAGCAGGCGATCCATCGGATAACTCTTTTCCATATCCGCCTTGATCTCCCGCGCCGCTTCGAGCTGACCTTCGGTCTCTTCATACTCGAAGGCGCTTTCAAACTGGAGCTGCATATCGTCGTCCGGGTAAAATGCGAAGCCCGGCAGCTTCATCCTCTCGGCGTAAAGCTTTATAAGCTCCTTTGCCATATCCTTTGCCGCGCCTTTTGCTTTTGTCTTTGCCTTTGCCCAGTCGGTGCCGCCCATTTTGGAGAGCTTTGCCATGCTGTCGTCGCCGCCGGTGCCGATGTATTTCGACACCATGTCGAGCTGGTCGCAGGGGAGATACAATTTGTCGGTTCCGGTGTATTGTATCTTCATATAGTCGCGAGTCACTCCGTCCATTGTCAGAGTATCGAGCCCGATATAGCGGCCGATGCCGTGGGTTACATGAACGACAAGATCTCCCTGCGAAAGGTCGGCGTAGCTCATTATCCGCTCCCGCGTCGACTTTTTGCCGGGGCGGTTCTTTTTTGCGGACGATGCGCGGCTGAGCGAATTCGGATTGGCGTAAAGCGATAGGAGAGCGAAATTAGAGGATAAAATTTCAAAACCGCTGAAATTTATGCCGTAAATTATATTCGGAATACCGCCGATGAACTCATCACCGGTATTTATGACGGCGGGAATACCGTTTTCGTTAAGCAGGTTCTTTGTCGACTGAGCTGCCGCCTCGCTTTCCGCAGCTAACAACACTTCGCGTTTGGATGCGGAAAATCCTTCGAGGTCTTCGAGCAGAAGCTCCGGCTTGCCTGAATACGACGGGGTCTGGCGGGTGGTGAAGCTGTAAATTCCGGAAAGCTTCAGCCCGGAGCCGGAGGCAAAATTATCGACAAAAAGCGATGTCGAATTCAGAATCCGGTATGAAAAATCATCAAAGCTCAACGAATATCCGGCATATTTCGAATCGACGGAATATTCTGCCAGCAGTTCTTTAATCTGCTGTTCCTGATGCCACCCAAAGCCTTTAAGCCGTTCATTTACGGCATTTCTTTCCTGTACCGCGATTATGTTTCCGTCAAAATAATCGAGCAGACAGACGCGCTCGTCGTATATAAGATTTATGTATTTGTCGCCGAAACTGATATCGAGACCGGAATTTACCGTGTCAAGCTCGTTTTGCACCGATTTGCGCGCCGAAATCTTCGCTTCGGCGGAAAAATCCGAAGATACGGGGGTTTTATCTATATACGCGAGCTGCGCGGAGAGCGCTTTTGCAAGCTCAAGACGCTTTTCCTTAGTTATCATGATCTCGCGCGCCGGGGTGAGATATATTCTGTCGATCTTCTCTATCGTGCGCTGAGTCAGCATATCGAAGACGGACATCTGCTCGATTTCATCTCCGAAAAAGTCGATTCTGACGGGATCCGGCGTGTGCGGCGGCCAGATATCGACAATTCCGCCGCGCACCGAAAAGCCGCCGACACCGTCGACCATATCGGTTCTTACATATCCCGCGCCGACAAGATAATCGGTAAGCTTTTCTATGCTCCATGCGGAATTTTCGCCGTTAAGCGAAATAACGGCGGCAGAAGCGGCAAGCGCCGAACGGGGCATGGTATACTGAACGGCGGCGTCGGGGGTTGCAAGGATTATATCATAATCGTCGCGGACGACGGCGTCAAGCACGGCGATGCGGTCGTGTTCGTATTCATGAGAGGAGACTATGCTGCGGTAAACGAAATCGCGCATCGGATATATGAGCGCCCTCATCCCGCAGTCGGCAAAAACGTTCGATATGCGGAGCGCGTCCTTTTCCTCAGGAACAACGGCAAGAAAGCCCCGGCCGAATTTCTCCCGGAGCTCACATGCCAATGCCAGATAAAATGCGGTGCGCGCACCTTCGCAAAGGCCGGATACAAGTAACGGCAGCGGCTTTCCCGAACGGGCTTGAGTATATAGATTTGATAAAAAGCCCTTATACTCCCCGCTTGCTTCAACGGGTGCGGAAAACAGACCCGCTCTTTGAAGTTCCGCGGTTTTGCCTATTGATTCGTTATTCATCGGTTAATTTAGTTGTTGTATTTTTGCATGGCGCTGTCGACGTCTCCGCCTATAAGGGTTTCCACGGCTCCCGGAACGTCGTTTACCCGCTCGGCGAATTTCTCCGCATCCTCCGGCGGCATGACGCCTAAAACCCAGTTTATCATGTTTGCCGGGTCCGGCGGAACGCCGACTCCTAACTTTATCCTTATGAAGGATTCGGAGCCTAATTGCCCGATAATGCTTCTTATTCCCTTCTGACCGCCGTCGGAGCCTTTGCGGCGGATTCTCATCCGACCCGGCTCAAGCGCGGCGTCGTCCTGAACGACTATAATCCTCTCGGGGGGGATCTTATAAAAAACCGCCGCCGCTTTGCCCGCAAAACCGGATTCGTTCATGTAAGTCATCGGCTTCATGAAAAGCGTTCTCTTTCCGGCGATTATGCACTCGCCCGTCAGGGCGGAGAATTTCGAGCGGTCGATCTTGAAGGCTTTTTCGGCGGCGATTTTGTCAACGGCAACAAACCCGGCATTGTGCCGGGTACGGGAGTATTCGGGTCCTGGATTGCCGAGGCCGCAGACAATAAATTCAAAAGCCCCGGTATTCTGCGAAGAATCGGTACCGGAGGATATCCGGCGGAAAAGTTCGAAAATATCTGTCACGGTTAACGCCTTTTTAATATCTTATCTACTGGTATTATACCCGAAAATGATGAACTTTTCAAGCCGAATCCGCCGCAAGACGGAAAAATACAAATTCTTTTGTAAATATTTACATTGTATGAGTGGAAAAAACAACGTTATTTATGGTATAATATTAGGCAGTGCGATTAATATCAAAAACAAAACATTATTAGTGGAGGTTATATTCCCAGATGAGCAAAAAATTCGTATACCTGTTCTCCGAAGGCGACGCCACCATGCGTGAGCTGCTCGGCGGAAAGGGTGCCAACCTTGCCGAAATGACCAAGATCGGTCTGCCGATCCCCCAGGGCTTCATCATCACCACCGAAGCCTGCACACAGTTCTATGAGGACGGCCGCAAGATTAATGACGCCATCGTTGCCGAAATCAACGAAAACATCATAAAAATGGAAGAAATCACCGGCAAAAAATTCGGCGATCACAAGGATCCGCTGCTGGTTTCGATCCGCTCCGGTTCCCGTGCTTCCATGCCCGGTATGATGGACACAATCCTAAACCTCGGTCTTAACGAAGAAGTTATCGCCGGTATGATCAAAAACAATCCCGATCCGAAATACGAGCGCTTCGTTTATGACTCCTACCGCCGCTTTATTCAGATGTTCTCCGACGTTGTCATGGGCGTAGGCAAGAAGTATTTCGAGACCCTTATCGACGAGCTGAAGGAAGAGCGCGGCATCACCGATGACATCGATCTTACCGCAGCCGATTTCAAAAAGCTCGCAGCGCAGTTCAAGGCTGAATATAAGAATCAGCTCGGCACCGACTTCCCGTCCGATCCGAAAGTTCAGCTTTTCGAATCGATAAAGGCAGTTTTCCGCTCCTGGGACAACCCCAGAGCCAACATCTATCGCCGCGACAACGACATTCCGTACAGCTGGGGCACCGCCGTCAACGTACAGCAGATGGTCTTCGGCAACCTCAACGAAAACTCCGGAACCGGCGTTGCTTTCACCCGTGACCCCGCCACCGGCGAAAAGGGACTTTACGGCGAATACCTTACCAACGCTCAGGGCGAAGACGTCGTTGCCGGCGTCCGCACCCCGATGGATATAAGCCACATGGAAGAGACCTTCCCGGAAGCTTACAAGCAGTTCGTTCAGGTCTGCGACACCCTCGAACATCACTACCGCGATATGCAGGACATGGAGTTCACCGTTCAGGACGGCAAACTCTTTATGCTCCAGACCCGCAACGGCAAGCGCACCGCTCAGGCAGCTCTCAAGATCGCCTGCGACCTCGTCGACGAGGGAATGCGCACCGAAAAGGAAGCAGTCGCAATGATCGACCCGCGCAACCTTGACACCCTGCTTCACCCGCAGTTCGACGCGAAAGCTCTCAAGGCTGCCACTCCTCTCGGCCGAGGCCTCGGCGCTTCCCCCGGAGCCGCCTGCGGCCAGGTAGTCTTCACCGCTCACGAAGCCGAAGAATGGGAAGCCAACGGCAAGAAGGTTATTCTCGTTCGTCTCGAGACTTCCCCCGAAGACATCGCAGGAATGAAATCCGCAGAGGGCATTCTCACCGTTCGCGGCGGAATGACTTCTCACGCTGCTGTCGTTGCCCGCGGAATGGGTAAGTGCTGCGTTTCCGGATGCGGCGACATTGCCATGGACGAAGAGAACAAGAAGTTCACCCTCGGCGGAAAGACCTTCCGTGAAGGCGACGTTATTTCTCTCGACGGCACCACCGGCAATATCTACGAAGGCGCCATAGCCACCGTTGATGCGCAGATCGCCGGCGAATTCGGCCGCATCATGGATTGGGCCGACAAATATCGCAAGCTCAAAGTCCGCGCCAACGCCGACACCCCGACCGACGCCGCAAAAGCCCGCGAACTCGGCGCAGAAGGCATCGGCCTCTGCCGCACCGAGCATATGTTCTTCGAAGCAGACCGCATCGAAGCTTTCCGCGAGATGATCGTCTCCGATACCGTCGAAGAGCGCCGCGAAGCTCTTGAAAGGATCCTGCCGTATCAGCAGGGCGACTTTGAGGCTCTTTATGAGGCTCTCCAGGGCGCGCCCGTTACCATCCGCTTCCTTGACCCGCCGCTGCACGAGTTCCTTCCCACCGAGGAAGCCGAAATCGAGAAGCTTGCGAAGTCCAGGAACAAGACCGTTGCGCAGATTAAAGAAATCATCGCTTCTCTCCATGAGTTCAACCCGATGATGGGCCCCCGCGGCTGCCGTCTCGCCGTTACCTATCCGGAAATCGCCGAGATGCAGACGTAGGCCGTTATCCGCGCCGCCATCAACATCAAGAAAAAGCATCCCGACTGGAACGTCAAGCCGGAGATCATGATCCCGCTCGTCTCCGAAGTCAAGGAGCTCAAGTATGTCAAGAAGACGGTCGTCGCGACCGCCGACGCCGAGATCAAAGCCGCAGGCATCGACCTCTGCTATGATATCGGAACCATGATCGAGATCCCGCGCGCTACCCTTACCGCCGACGAGATCGCTGCCGAGGCCGACTTCTGCAGCTTCGGAACCAACGACCTCACCCAGATGACTTTCGGCTTCTCCCGCGACGATGCCGGCAAGTTCCTCGGCGCCTATTATGAAAGCAAGATATTCGAAAGCGATCCTTTCGCAAGACTTGACCAGAACGGCGTAGGCAAGCTTATGAAGAAGGCAGTTGAACTCGGAAAACCTGCCAACCCGAACCTCCACATCGGAGTCTGCGGCGAGCACGGCGGCGACCCGTCCTCTGTCGAATTCTGCCACAAGCTTGGTCTCGACTATGTATCCTGCAGCCCCTTCCGCGTTCCGATCGCCCGTCTCGCTGCCGCTCAGGCCGCCATTAAAGACGAGAAATAAGATATAATACTCTGTTGAGAGGGAGAACCCCGGTTTTCCCTCTCTTTTTTAATCGGATTTAATCGGAATTTATGAACAAAAAAACACCGAGGGGACGGCATGGACGCCAAAGACAAACAAGAGCTTATCCGTTACTACGACTTTCTTGCGGACGACGGCTGCGACCCGGTATATGACCCGCCGTTGCTCAGGGATCACATGAATAAATGGGACGGCGGGGTGTTTCTTGCCAAGCTGCGGCTGACAAAAGAAAAGTCGGTCCTTGAAATAGGCGTCGGAACCGGCAGGCTTGCCGTGAAGACTGCGCCCCTCTGCGGCAGCTTTGCCGGGATCGATATTTCTCCGAAAACAATCGAGCTGGCGAAAAAGAATTTGAAAGACATTCCGAATGTTGAGCTTGTTTCGGGTGACTTCCTGACCTATGATTTCGGCAGGACGTTTGATGTGATCTGCTCGTCGCTCACATTCATGCATATTGAGCGGAAAACCGAAGCTTTCATAAAAGCGGCGAGTCTTCTGAACGACGGCGGGATTTTCGTATTATCGACCGACAAAAATCAAGGCGGATTCATTGATTACGGAAAAGCGAAGATATCCGTTTTTCCCGACAAACCGGAGGAAACCGAGGCGGATATAGCATATTCGGGACTTAAGCTCGAAGAGCGTTTCGAAACCGAATTTGCGCATATTTTTGTCGCAAGAAAAAATAATTTCTGCTGGTGCGGTCATGATTGCTCGAAATGTGCGACATATACGGCAACGATAAGAAACGACGATGTGCTGCGCGAAAAATCGCGGGCGTTTTACATGGAGCAATTCGGGCGGGAGATACCTGCCGAAGACATTGTCTGCTGCGGCGGAAGAAGCGGGCGGATATTAAATCTCTGCCTCGAGTGTCCGTTCAGGAACTGCGGCATCGGGCGGGGAATTGATTCATGTCGGCTGTGCCCGGAATATCCCTGCCCCGATTTGAAGGATTATCAGGAAAAGTATGTGAATAAGTGCAATATGATTTGATGCGCGTTTAATGACTGTATATCCGTTGACATTTTTACATTTCTTGTGCTATAATATGTGCAAAAAGTCTCCATAGATTTTAAGTCATACCCGTTTTTAAAACAGACAAGGATATCAATTAAAATGATCAATTTATTAAATCATTATTCCGGACAGCCACGGGCGCTGACTATGGACGAAATGCAGTCATTGGCTTTGGAAATTTTCGAAGAAATCGGAGCCGATCCGAAAGCTGCAGAAGCTTATGAGAAACTGATTGAAACAGCAACGCGCTATGTATTCTACAGATCAAACTGGCTGCTCTGGGACAGAGATACAAAACTGGTTAACGACGACGGCCGCACTTCATGTCATGATGCCTTGATAAAAAATTTCAATGTTCTGGCAAAGCGCCTTAAAGCGGATCAAAAGAAAGCGGCATGGAGAGATGTGCTCGGTTACGCAGAAGATGATCCTTATAACCGAAAACGTATCGGAGATTTTGCCTGTTATCTGGTGTTTATTAACTGCCTTAATGCGAGGTAATTTGTTCTTCTCCGCAAGCTGCGGCCCGGTTCTGAAGTTGAACGTTTCATTCATTGCCGAGCGTATTTCAGGAGACGGAGGAATATACAGGAAGGTATGAGCAGCTGCAGATTTTCTTCGAAATCAGCTCCCTCGGCTTTTTTTCAAAAATACCCCTTGACAAACTCCCGCGAAAGTGGTATAATGTATTGCACGCGGGAGTGGCGGAATTGGTAGACGCGCACGTTTGAGGGGCGTGTGGATACATCCATACGGGTTCGATTCCCGTCTCCCGCACCAGACAGGGCGGCCATGATTTGTATGGCCGTTTTTTTATTTCCGTTTTACACCATATTAAACACCGAAATGCTTGATTTCGTCCCGCAGATATAGTATTATATAAACAGATTGGAATTCCGAGACTTATTTAAAGAAAGGGACGGAAACGGAATGGCTGAACTAATAATCAAAAACGAACTGACAGGCAGGCGGATAATGCCGCTTAACGGCGTCGGAGGCGGTCCCTGCGCCGGGAATTTCAGATTCGATAACAGAAAGCTGTTTGCCGAAGCGAATATTCCCTATTCAAGGCTGCATGATATTGAGGGCAACCTCGGCGGCGGCGAATACGCCGATATACACAATATCTTCCCTATCTGGGAGCTTGATGAGAACGACCCGCGCTCCTACACCTTCGCCTACACCGACGAATATATAAAAGCGATCGTCGAAGCCGGCGGAGAGCCGTTTTACCGCCTCGGCGAAACCATCGACCACGGTTATTTCAAAGGCTGGGTGCGCCCGCCGCGCGATATGGAAAAGTGGGCGAGGATCTGCGCGAACATCGTCCGGCATTACAACGAGGGCTGGGCGGACGGCTTTCATTACGGAATCAAATACTGGGAGATCTGGAACGAACCGGAAAATCCGCCTATGTGGACGGGTACGAAGGAAGAATATTTTGAGCTTTACAGGATAACCGCAAATCTGCTTAAACGCGAATTTCCGAATATCAAGGTAGGGGGATACGCTTCCTGCGGATTTTATGCGGTGTTTGATCCGAATGCAACCGATTTTTACAAGGGGTTTGTCAGCTATTTCGACGATTTTCTTGAATACATAAGCGCCGATAAGACCCGCGCTCCTCTCGATTTCTTCTCGTGGCACATTTATCACTCCGATGTCTCTATGGTACTGAAGCACGCCGAGTATGTCCGCTCGACGCTCAATGCCGCCGGATACGGCGATACGGAAAGCATACTCAACGAATGGAACTGGTCGGGACCGGATATGTTCAGCGTTATGCGCTCGATAAAGGGCGCGGCTTTTGCGGAGAGCGTCATGCTCGGGCTTTGCGATCCGAAATACGGAGTTTCTCTCGCATGTTATTACGATGCGCAGCCGCAGCAAGCTTACGGCGGGCTTTTTGTCCGAAACACGAGCACCCCGACTCCCGCCTATTATGCGGTCAAAGCCTTCGGTCGGATGAGGCTTCTTGAAAATGAAGCCGTCTGCGAAGCCGACGATATGGACGGACTTTACTTTGCCGCATCTCGGAATGATGAAAAGGCGGCTGCCGTCATATCAAACTACGGCGGAAAGACTGCATATCCAGAACTGAAATTCGAGGGGGCGAAGCGGATATCCTTATATCTTCTTGACGGCGCAAATAATCTTGCTCCGATCTGCTCATTCGAGGGTTCGAGCGCGAACGTTGAATTAAAAACCGACTCGGTTATACTCGCCGAAGCTGTTGTTTGATAATTCTCTGCCAATAAGATAAATATAATCTGAATTATCAGGTATACTCCGACCTTGTTTTGCCGCCGTTCTCCGTAATGTCACAGAAAGCTGAGATTCTTATGACAAACCGGAGACGGCTGTTTTTGTTATTATCGACGGGAAGTTTCGTTTCTTCGCATTTTTTTGATGTTTTGTAAATATTGTATACTTTAAACAAGTTTCTGCGCGCGGATTACACCGATTTTACCATTTGTTCACCATTTATCAATGTAAAAAGGATATAATTAGTAGGTATATTTTCTGAATGTAAAATTCTCTTTACAAAGAAAAGGAGTACCCCGCACATGACAAAATATTTTTACAGAACGATTTTAACCTGCTTCCTGGCTGCGGCAATGCTGCTTTTCAGTCTTGCGGCTCTTTCCTCCTGCGCATCGTCGAAAACCAATCTGATAACCTGGACCGATAAATCTGCGACCAGCACCGCCGAGGGCGCCGCGGCTGACGGAACGACCGTCACGATAAGCCGAAGCGGCAGCTATACCCTCGGAGGCAGCTGTGCCGAAGGCCGGCTTATCATTGACACATCGGAACTCGGGGACATCTTCCTCTATTTCGATGACCTTTCCCTCGCCTGCTCCACCGCATCGGTAATACAGATAGTCAAGGGCGAGAATGTTTACTTCATTATAAACGACAGCGCGGCCGTCGATATCAATGACAAACGTCCGCAGGGCAGATACGATGACGACGCTGCGATTTTCGGCCGCTGCGACATGATCTTCCAGGGGCTGGGCACCCTTACGGTCAAATCGGCTAACGAAGGAATTCATTCTTCCGACGATATTAAAGTAAAAACCGGTATAATCAACATAACCGCCGGTACACACGGGATCAAAGGACGCGACAGCGTCAAGATCGACGGCGGAACCATAACAATCGACGCCGGCAGGGACGGCATAAAATCGACCTTCCCCGACAATTCGACCAAAGGCATCGTCAAGATCGACGGCGGCGAGATCAACATAAAATGCATGGACGACGGAATCCAGTCTTCAAACGAAATACGCCTCCGCGGCGGCAAGATAATAATCGACACCGCCAACAACGGAATCAAAGCCGAATATCGCATTGAAGCCGTCAGCGGAGTGACAATCGAGATAACCACCGCCGACAAGGGATTCAACAGTCCGAGCATATCCGGTGACGGAACCGCGGTTGTTGCGGTAAACGGCGAGAACATCGCGATAAATTAAATACGATTGGGAGAGCCGTTTACCGGCTTTCCCTTAATTTGCGTTATTCGGAGAAAATATATGCATCTTCATTTTATCGGCACCGGCGCTGCCGACTGGAATATCGCCGCACCGTCGGCGGACAGGATTTTTCGCCGTTTCAGCTCGCTTATCATAAACGGAGAACTGCTTGTCGACCCGGGTCCCTGCGTATTCGAATATGCTGGGACATTTAATAAGCCGGATCTGCTTGCAGGGATAAAATACATTGTAAACACCCATCCGCATTCGGATCACTTTTGTCCAGATACCGTTCGTGGGCTGGGGCGGCTCGGAGCCGGCTATATCGTGACTGCCGAATTTATCGAAGTTGAATTCGGGCGCTACAAAGTCACGGCGGTGCCGGCGAACCACGAAACCGCCGCATATCCGACGAATCTAATCATAGACGACGGCGAAAAGATGCTTTTCTACGGTCTTGACGGGGCGTGGCTGCCTCTTTCCGCAATAAGAGAGATAAGACGGCGGCATTTCGCCGGATTTGTCTTCGACGGCACTCTCGGAACTCTTGAGGGGGACGGACGCATTTTTGAGCACAACAACTTCGGCATGATAGCCGAGATGAAGAAGGCGCTGACGAAATATGCGGACAGATTCTTCGTTTCGCATATCGCCAGATGCGCCGGTGAAAATCACGACGTGCTTGCGAAAGCGCTTGAGCCATCGGGCATCGAACTTGCTTTTGACGGATTTGAAACAGACATATAATTCAGGACAGGTTAACATGAAAATCAGACACATAAGCAAAAAATATGAGTATCTCGCCGATTTTACAAGCTCGGTGGCATTTGAATTCGAATATGACTATTTAAAGGCAAAAGCGGAGTGTGAGAACGAAGGCGATTATCCTTTTTCCCTTGAAATGCCGCCGGACGGATGGAGCGGTATCTACTTCGGTGCCTTTACCGACGACGAATCGGAATGCATGGCGGTGGTTCAGTCCACCCCGTATAAGATAAGGCTCGACGGCGGTGAAGCTTACATGGGAGGCGTCGGAGGAGTAGCCAGCCTGCCGCATCACCGCGGAACCGGCGCGGTAAACGAAGTCATGCTGCATATACTGCGCGAAGACCGCCGCCGCGGATACGCTCTCGATTATCTCTTCCCTTTCTCCCGCGCCTATTATCGGCGCTACGGCTTTGAAAACGCCGAGGACTGCCGCGACTGGGATATCTCCTTTAAAGCGATAAACGAGCTTATCAAGACGGTCGGCGAAAAAGGCCGGTTTGCAATGCTCAATGCGGAATCGGATCTTTCCGTGCTTGACAAAATAAGGGATCGGGCATGGGACGGAGTTAATCTTTCCACGATCGGCGAAAGAGCGAGCGGGAATTATAAAGGCAAGCTTGAGAAAAACAAGATATTCGTCTATGTATATTTCGACGAAGACGACACCCCCCGCGGATATATCGCATTTGACAACGACGGCGGGGTTATGAACTGCATTAACACCTTCGGACATCCGGCGGATTTTATCTTTGATACACCGGATACGCTGAGGCAGATGCTGCGCTTCTCCGCCCGCGCCTTTAATTCGAGATACCACACCCTGAGAGTCCGTCTGCCGGATTTTGTCCGGCTGAATACCATTGTGCCGGAACTGAATTCCGCACGCAGCAACATTTACGCCCACGGCATGGCGCGGATACTCAATCCCGAGGACTTCTTCGGATGGGTCGCTCCTAAGGGCGGCGGAGAATTCAATGTCGCCGTAACCGATTCCTTCCTGCCAGAGAACAACGGGGTTTACAAAATATCCTTCGAAGACGGAGAATGCTCGGCACAGAGATGCGACGGCGCTCCCGACATCGAGTGCGACATTCAGTCCCTTACGCTTCTGGGGCTCGGCATTTTCGGAATCGAAGAAGCGGAATATCTCAACGGCGTGAAGATTATAAATCCCGACAAGCCTTATGATGCGGTATTCTACCGAAGGAAAAATTACGTCACATCCCTCTTCTGATACGGGACTTCTTTGTGATATGAAAGGAAGATTTTTATTAATTCCGGCGGTGTGTTTTCTTATCGCTTCCCTCTTGCTGTCCTTTCTCTTTTCCTGCAGCGGAGGAGAACCTCGGGAAACCTTGCCGGAAACCGAAACCGCTGCCGACAACACCGACGTTCCGGAAACGGAACCGCCCGATTACGCCGCGCTTCTGCCGGAAGAATACAAATATCTTTACACCGACGTACCGCAGGTTATAGTGGATGCCGGCGGTGCAGAAATAGGCTGGAACGAGCTTGAGGCTTCGCTAACCGTCGTCGAATACAACGACGGACGGGTGAGGATAATCGACGAGGATAACGGAACTATAAGGATCCGCGGCAACACCACCGCATCGACCGAAAAGAAGAATTTCTCGATACGCTTTGAAGACAAGCACTCGCTTATCGGAATGGACAGCGGTAAAAGATGGATACTTCAGGCGTCGGTTTTTGACAAGTCGCTTATGCGCTGCAAGCTGGTCTGCGATTTCTCTCAGCATCTGCGGCTGCCTTATGCGTCGCAGGGGGAATACTGCGACCTCTGGCTCAACGGTGAATACCGGGGCTCTTATCTTCTGATGGAGCCGGTCACGGATGGCGAGGGACGTGTCGATATCAACCCGCTTGAAAACGAATTCATCCTCGAATGGAGCATTAACCGGACGGAGGGCGGGGTAAGCTACATTACCACCCCGATTTTCGGCAGCCGGTTCGAATTTGACAAACCGGAAAATCCGACGAGAGAACAGTATGAGTTTCTGAACGAGTTTTTCCTTGAAGCGGAAAAAGCGATAAAGAGCCGTGACCACGAGCGTTACAGCGAATATATCGACATCGGCTCCTTTGTTGATTTTTACATCATGAACGAGCTGTTCAAGGACATTGATTTCAACGAATTCAGCACGAGATATTTCATTAAGGACGATATGCTGTATGCAGGTCCGCCCTGGGACTTTGACCTTTCGATGGGCAACTGCAGCTACGGAGAGCCGAAATATTACGAGTACCATGGTGACGCCTATGACGGCTCCGACCTCGGCACCGGCGATTCGGCGGAGGGCTTCTGGTGCCGCCGCGACTGGTATGCGGACCTTATCTCCGACGAATATTTCCATGGGCTTGTCAATGACCGCTTTATCGAGCTTCAGCCGCTGATAAAAGGGATATACGAGGGAGATGACAACCGGATAGACCGCATAAAGCTGCGATATGCCGACTCATTCAAGCGCAATTACGAGATATTCAAAGTAAATATCTCTTACGGCTATTATGATAACCAGGAGCCTAAGCTGACTTTCGACGGCAACGTCGGTCTTCTGCGGCAATGGCTGAAACGCCGGAATATATGGCTGCTTGAAAACATGGAAAGCGATGAGCTTACCGTGCTTGAACATGTAAGCGCCCCCGAATACAAGCCTTAATGATAAAACGCCTGCCCGGGCTTTTCCGGACAGGCGTAGTTTTTGTAGTTGTTATAGCTTAAAAGTCGAATTCGGTCATCATCACTTCGCGGATATCACCCGCGTCTGCGCGGAGATCCGGGATAAAAACAGTCTTGACTTCGAATTTTCCGAAGCTGAGGCTGAGTTCCTCATCAAGCAGCGGCAATGAAATTTTCGCTTCAGCTCCCCTGCCCGCCGTTTCGTATGCGCGGACTATCCAGCCGTTGTCGTCTTCGGCGCGCTTGAAAGCGGTGATGCTGACGTTTTCGGCGTCGACCGAAACAAAGCTGCCACTCGGCGCGAGCCAGCCCTTGTGGTTGTTTTCGATGATATTGACCGGCGGGCAGTTGAGTTCCGCCGCCATGCGCTCAACCGCCGCGAAATCGCCTTCCGGCGAAACCGGAGCAAGCTCGTATTCGAATTTGGTAAGTCCCTGATCGGTGAAGACCGATTCGGAGGTACGGGGACCGCCGTGGTCGCTGAATACCGGGCTGCGGACTATCGTCATCCGCATTTCGCCGTCCTTGACGCTGAAGCTGTAACGGCTGTCGTTCAGGAGAGCCATGCCGTGCTTTGAGCCTGTCAGGACGATATAGCGGTGGCCGTTTTCTTCTTCGCCGTCGCAGGGACGCTCGAAATATCCGAAGGGTATCTCGTAGAATATCCGGGGATTCTCGCCGACGTCGGTATTAAAGGCAAGTTTGAGCATCTTATATTTTTCCCGCCAGTCGCATTCGGCTCTGACGCGGAGTCTGCGCTCGCCGGCAATCAGGCTGAAATACTGGGTAATAGTCGAGTCGTTATAGCGGCTGACCGCTTTGACGGTTGCGCGGAGGGGACCGCTTTCTATCAGGGTCAATTCGGCGTCGGAGAAGCGGGCAAGTTCTTTTTCGAAGAAGTTCTTCGCGTGGCTCCAGGTATCGTGGCTGTATTCGTCGATGACGACCGGCACCGCGGAACAGCCGCTTAACAGTTCCTCTCCGGTGGTCTTGTCTATAATTGACTTGATATAACCGTTATAGGGAATGAAGCTGACTTTGAGGTACTCGTTCTCGATATAGCCGCCGTCGAAGTTGTTTGATGTCTGAAGCGGTTTTGCCGGCTCCGCCGCGACGGCGCTTTCCGGCTTTTCTGTTTCTTCGCCGATTAGGTATGTCGCGTAGCCCATCGGCGGCAGTTCCGCCATGAACAGCGTATCATCCCGCCATGTGCAGCTCTTTGTCGGGCTGTAAACGTGCTGGCTTAAAACGGTCTCGCCTTCAAGCGTCTTTATCGACGGCGCCTGGTGGTTTATAGTTACCGGAACTTTCACCTTCCACGGGTGCGGGTTGAAGATGACAACCGGTGTACCGTCCATTTCGCTTGTGTCGACCGCCCAGCTTATCGCCTGAGTCGAGATATCCTTCTGGCGAGCGGTGATAGACAACGCCTCGCCCGCAAAAGCGTACGCGTCGTCAAATACCTGTTCGGCGGAGCAGCCGCCCATCGCGTCATGGAACTGATTGAACATCACATCTTCCCAGGCAAGACGGAACTCGTTCATCGGATAATTCAGACCCATGAGCTTCTTTGTGATTGAAGCGTAAGCTTCGGCGAAATACAGCTCCGCTTCGCAGCGGCGGTTGAGTCGCTTCAGCTCGGATACCGCCGAATAGCAGCCGGAAGCGTGGTGCTGAAGATCGTCCTCGACTACCGGCATAAGCGCTTCTTTTCCCTTGATTTCTTCAAAAAAGGTGTTCGGATCGGAGAAGAAGATGTCGCTCTTGCCTTTATAGTTTTCCTTTACCTCTCTTACAAGGGCTATGTTCTTCTTGGTCGGACCGCCGCCGTGGTTGCCGACGCCGTAAAAGACCATCGCCGAGTCGATGCCGTCCTGTATTGAGTCGCAGGTAGACTTTATGTCGTTTTCGGCGTCCTCATAGTTTTGATAGTTACCGGTATAAGAGCCGTGGATACGATAAACCGGAATCTCGGTGCCGTCGGGGGCGCGCCAGATGAAAATGTTTGCCGGAA
The DNA here is from genome assembly GCA_012511425.1 of Clostridiales bacterium. Taxonomy (GTDB): domain Bacteria; phylum Bacillota; class Clostridia; order Oscillospirales; family CAG-272; genus JAAZGC01. The sequence continues at coordinate 16,195 of JAAZGC010000117.1, forward strand.
GGGTCTTTTCGTGAGGGCCCGGCCGCATCATAACATAGGCGTTCATGCCGCTTTTTTTGAATATCTGCGGCAGCATGGCGTTGTGCCCGAAGCTGTCGACGTTATAGGCGGTTGTCGCGGTGACGCCTAACAGCTCTTTAAAGAGGCGCTGTGAATAGAGGCTGTGGCGGACAAAGGATTCGCCGGACGGGGTGTTGCAGTCGGGCTGAACCCACTGCCCGCCGCAGATGACAAACCTGCCCTCTTCGATGCGGCGTTTGATTTCCGGGATCATGCCCGGAGCGCAGAGGGAGAGCCATTTATACATTACCGCCTGAGACGAGGCAAAAACGAAGTCGTCGCTTTCGTCAAGGCGGTCAAGCGCCGACCGGATCGTTTGCTTTACCTGTGTAACTCCCTCCTGCCACCGCCACTGCCAGACGGGGTCGAGATGGGCGTTGCCGATCATGTGAACTTTCTTTTTCATGAGTGTCTCCGAATTCTTTTAGATTGAATCGAGTGATATTTTATCCGACTTAAATTATATCATCTGAATAAAAATATGTCAACATATAACATATTAAGACGAGAAGGCATTCGTGTCTTTCTTCCGTTAAAGATGTTGACCTTTTCGATGTTCGATGATATAATAGGGATGAGCCATTGTGACATTTTCGCTTAACGATATTCGACGAAATTTATAGCGGAGTTTTTTTATATGGAACACAGTTATATTTCCGGAAACCTGCGGGTCAAAATCGTCCTTTCCGATTCGGGGGCGGCGCTTGCGGCCGTTTATGACGGGGAAACAACCTTATTTAACGGCAGCGGGGAGCTTTTCAGAGTAACGCTGCTTGACCTTGCAACAAGGGAAAAAAGCGCGCTTTCTTCCCTTTCCGGCTGGGACGGTACGGCTGCCGACGAAGGCGGAGTCAGCCTTTGGAGAAACGGTCTGCGCGTGCGCATTTCATTGGCGCCTGCCGTAAAAGACGGCTTTGAGCTGACCGTCTCGTTTGAAAACAATATGAGCGATTTTTCGGTATACTCCTTTGAATATCCCCGCCTGTGGTTTGCCGCCGACGCGGATATGAGCGTCTTCTTTCCCGCGCGTTCGGGGCTTATTATTAAAGGGTTAGACACAAAGAGCGAGATGCGGCGCGGCGGGGATTATCCTTCCTCACTCGCGATTATGCAGTATATGGCGCTCTGTCTTGACAGCGGGCGCGGGTTTTACTACGGCATGCACGACAAATCCGGCGGGCAGAAGAGGCTTAATTTCCATAAAGCAGAGGGTGCGGGCGACGCTTGCATATACGCCGAATATATCTGCCGCGACGCATGCTCGCCGAGGAATTCTCAGACTCTCAACGGTCCTCTTGTCTGGCGTCTGTTTGACGGAGGCTGGTATGACGCGGCGATGATTTATCGTGATTTCGCGCTGAAAGAGGCAAGATGGATACCCGAAGCCGACGAAAACGGGCGCGCTGCCGCTCCGAAGTGGCTGAAACGGGTGCAGCACTGGTGGCTTTTCAGCGTCGGAGAAGACGAAAACGCGAATATGGATCAGCTGCTAAAAGCCGAGGCGGATTTAAACCTTGATGAAAGCTCCGCGCTGCATGTCTATAATTGGCATCGCGTTCCTTTTGACAACGACTATCCCCACTATATACCCGAAAAGCCCTTTTTCGCCAAGATGGTGGCAAGGCTGCATGACGAAGGATTCAGAGTCATGCCGTATATCAACGGCAGGCTCTGGGACACCCGCGACCGCGGGGCGGAGGATTATCTCTTTACCGATATAGCCCTGGCAGGCGCGACAAAGAACGAAAAAGGCGAGGTGTTTACCGAAACCTACGGTTCAGAAGAGAGCGACGGATCTAAGGTAGAGCTCGCTGTTATGTGCCCTTCGACCGAAGTATGGGGCGCTAAGGTTACGGAAGTACTGTCGGAAATATTCTATCGGCTGAACACCGACGCGGTTTATGTCGATCAGATTGCATCCGCCGCGCCGAAACCCTGCTGCGACCCTTCTCATCCGCATCCGAGCGGAGGGGGCGGCTGGTGGCCGGAAGCCTATGACCGGCTATTAGCGCGAACCGCCCGCACTCTGCCTCCGGACAAGGCGATTTCGACCGAATCGACCGCCGAGCCTTATATGCGCCATATCGCCGCATTCCTGTCGTGGGACTGCGTCGAGATGCGGCAGGTTCCCGCCTGGGCTGCGGTTTATGCCGGTTATGCCGTAACTCTGGGCAGAGCGTATTACAGCGCGAATGACGATGTTGTTTTCGCATTGACGGCCGAGGGGCTGCTGTTCGGCGAACAGCTCGGATGGATTACGCCGGCTCGTTATCTCGAAATTGAAGACAGGGATTTTTACCGCGCCATGGTGCTTGCGAGAGCAGAACACCTTGAGTTCTTCACGGCTGGGCGCCTGCTGTCTCCGCCGGCAGTATGCTCCGACGTTCCCGATATAACGGGGGAGACAATGTGTGTCAGGGAATATACAATTCCCGCAGTACAGGCAGGGCTTTTTGAGCGAAACTCGGATGGCAGAAAGCTGCTTATCGTCTGCAACTGCGCAAACACCGAAGCGAAGATTGAGCTTAAATCCCGCGACCTTCCGGGCGGCGGAAAAACGCTGACGATGGCAGGGCACAGCGTCTTTACCGAAATCTTGTAAAATTACGGCGTGAAACAATAAGACGGCTCCGGTATTTCACTGTAAATATCGCAATACCGGAGTTTTTTATATCATAATATATTAACAAAGCGGTCGGAAATATGAAGCCGGCAGCCTTGAATTTTATATTTAAAAATGTTATAATGTGTATACTGAAATATCGAAAGAGAAACTCGACATGAATTATCTTCTGTTAGCCCTTTGTCTGCTCTTTGTCGGATTGCAGAGCCTTTTTCACAAGCAGTATGCGGTGAAATCTTCGGATCCGATATCGATTTATACATTAAGCCTGTTTGCCCGCATCTCTGCCGCCGCCGTTATGGCTGTTGCAATCGTGATAAAAGGCGGATTTGAGTTTCACCTTCCGACCATGATATACGCCGTGTTTTTCGGTATCGGATTTTTTGTCGCGACGACGGCTCTTAATATATGCATGGTCACGGGGCCGATGTCGCTGACAAACCTGATAATGTCATTTTCGGTAATCCTGCCTACAATTTATTCGGTTATGTTTTTGGGAGAAAAGTTCCGTCTCTCTACCGGAGCGGGACTGGTGCTTCTGATTATCTCGCTCATACTGTTCAACTACCGCAACGAGACACTGAAATTCTCCAAAAGCTGGATTTTTTGGGTTATAATCCTCTTCATCTCCAACGGCGGGTGCGCAGTGCTTCAGAAGATACATCAGACCAACTATCCGGGGAAGTATCAGACGGAGTATCTGTTTGTCGGTATGACTTTAAACGCCGTCGTCAACCTTTTTATCGTCATCTTTTACAAGGACAAGACCGGGCTTAAAAATGCGATCAAATACGGCTTTATATATGCAATTCCTCAGGGCATTGCGAACATCGGCTCCAATCTTCTGATTATGATGCTGAATACGATGATTCTGGCAACCATTCTGTATCCCGCGGTAGCCGCGGCGGGTATCGTTTTCGCTTTCTGCTGGGCGGTATTCATATACAAAGAGAAGATGACAAAGCTCCAGACGGCGGGATTTGTTATATCGGTCATATCGATAATCGTTCTTAATCTTAATCTGTAAGCTGTTTGGGAGGCAGAAGTTATGGCGAAACTTTTATGGCAGGGACACGGCAGCTTTCGGCTGCGCGCATCTGACGGAACCGTCGTATACATCGACCCATACGCCGGCGAGGGATATTCCCTTCCCGCCGACGGTATTCTTGTCACCCATCAGCATCACGACCACAACAAGATATCTTTGCCGGAAAAAAAGCCGGGCTGCGTTATCTTCCAGAATTTTGACGCGCTCGAGGGCGGAAAATACAATTCAATTACAATCGGTTCGGTCAAAGTCGAGAGCTTTCCGGCGGAAAACAGAAATCACAAGAGAAGCGAATGCGTCGGATACATAGTCACTGCCGACTCGAAGACGATATATTTCGCCGGCGACACATCGAAAATTCCGGAGATGGCGGATTTGGCGGCAAGAAAGCTTGATTATGCCTTGCTTCCCTGCGACGGCATTTTCAATATGGGGCTTGACGAGGCTGTCGAATGCGCCGGAATGATCGGCGCGGTGAATACCATCCCCTGTCATATGTCGCCGGGGAAGCTCTGGAGCGAGCGCAAGGCGCGGAAATTTCAAGTTCCGGGAGCGCTTATAATCGCGCCGGGGGATGAGATTGAGCTTTAAAGACAAGTTTTCAGAAATCCGCAGAATGAGTCGCAATTAAGCGACTCATTTGCCGTTAAAGGGCGTGTTTATTGACAAAACCGCCTTTTCGTGGTATAATTATTTGATGGATAAAGCTTTTTAAAAGCTACTAGGAGGATGGGATGAAAATAGCTGTCATCGGTTACAGCGGCGCGGGAAAATCCACCCTGGCGCGCATTTTGGGTGAGAAATACAAGCTGCCGGTTCTGCACCTTGACGCAGTCAACCATCTTCCGGGGTGGATCCGGCGCTCCGACGAAGAAGCGAGCGCCGATGTCCGCGGATTTATGGCGGAAAACAACGGCTGGGTGATAGACGGAAATTATCGAAAATGCTGTCACGAGGAGCGGCTCAGAACCGCAGACAAGATCATTTTTCTCGATTATAATCGTTTCTTCTGCTTATTTTCTGCGTTGAGGCGGGCTGCAAAATACAAAAATACCGTCCGCCCGGATATGGCGGCCGGCTGTAATGAAAAATTTGATCTTGAATTCGCTTTGTGGATTCTCCGCGACGGACGGAAGAAAGCGGCTAAGCTGAGATATGACGAATACGAAAAGCAGTTTCCGGAGAAATTCATCAGGATAAAGAACCGCCGCCGGCTTAACCGTCTTTTAAAAGACGGAGCGCTTTAATTTCAAAAGCTCTTAATCAGCTGATATAACCTTTTTTACGCTTTTCGCGATTTTCAGCGCTTCGTCATACGCCGAAGATGAAGCCGCAAGCACCGATGACGGCTTATCGAGCGAGACGGGTAAGCCTGATATATCGGTGAGCTTTCCGCCGGCTTCTTCAATTATTATCTTTGAAGCCGCGTAATCCCACGGCGACAGCTTCATTTCAAAGAAGACGCCCGCTCTGCCTGCCGCGACCATACAGAGGTCGAGTGCGGCGGAACCGGTGCGCCGCATATCAAGCGATGCGTCGAACAGCGCCCGCGCCATCCGCCAGCCGATATCGGCAAGCACGCGGTAATACGGCGACGTGCCGAAAAGCACTACCGATTCTTTTATCGGGCGGTCGGAAACCTTTATCCGCTTTCCGTTCAGGAATGCGCCTTTTCCCTTTATCGCGTAAAACATTTCGTCCTGATAGGGGTCGTATACGACGCCGGCGGTGACTTCACCGCCCTCGGAGATGCCGATTGAAACCGCGCTGCGGCGGGCTCCGAAAATGAAGTTTGTAGTGCCGTCTATCGGGTCGACTATGAAAGCTATGCCGTTATTTATATCTTCTTTTGCGGAGTCTCCCTCTTCGCCGACAAAGACGGCGCCGGGAATAGCTTTTTCAAGCAGATCATAGAGCAGCTCCTGCACTTCGACGTCATAGCGGGTGACGAAATTGGCGTCACCTGACTTTTCCGTTATATCGCTGCCGCTTACATTTTCGGCGGACAGCATTATCTTTCCCGCCTCCCGCGCAGCAGCGATGACTTCCTGCAAGATTTCTTCCGTCATAAATGAGCCTCCGTAAATAATATCAAGATTTCTTTCGATAACGGCTCTTCCCCGCCAGCCGTATGCTCTGTTTTCGATATTTTCGCCTTTTTTCGGCGCGTATACAAGTTCTTTTTGAAACCAATCAAGCCCCGTGCCGGATTTGCCGCGGTTGAGCGGGCAGACGTCCTGGCAGATATCGCATCCCCAGGCGGTACGGTATCTGTGCATAAGCTTGATTTCATCGGCGATAAGTTCTCCCTTTTTCTGAGTTATCGCCGAAAGGCAGTTATCCGGCGAGGGACAGGCGGTTTTGCAGCGGCTGCAATGACGGCAGCCGGGGATTTCTTCCCTGCTTTCGTCCGGAAGGTCGGCGTCGGTGAAAATCTCCCCCAAAAAAACATATGAGCCGTATTTTTTGGTTATTAAAAGTCCGTTATCCCCAATTACGCCGAGTCCCGCAAGCGCCGCCGCTTTCGCTTCTTTTATCGGCGAATCGTCCGCTGCGCCGTGAAACGAGCAGCCGGGGAACAGCTCGGAAAGACGCGGAATGACTCGGGAAAACAGCTCTTTAAAAAAGATATGGTAATCCCGCGGGACTGCGTATTTTGAGATTATCCTCGCCGGACTTTCCGGCGGCGAATAGGGGACCGCAAGCATTATTACGCTTTTTGACGGAAAGCCCATCAGCTCGAGTTTATAAGGACGAAGCACTTCGCAGCGGGACAGCGGCAGAGCCGCTGCAAGCTCAACGCCTTCGTCAGAAAAGACTTTTGACAGTTTGATTTCCATACGGCTCTCCTTTACAACCTTATTTACCCCGAATATTATACCACCCGGGGCAACATTTTTCAAGAGCCGCGGGGAATTTATAAATATAACGTTACAAATCAATCATTATAATACATAAAAGCTTATTTGAAGCTTCGGTGAAACTATGCAGGAAAAGAAGAAAACCACGAAAACCTCAAAAAAAGAAGCCGCCGATTACAGCAACCAATCGATATCTCAGCTTAAAGGCGCCGACCGCGTGCGCAAGCGCCCGGCGGTTATCTTTGGATCGGACGGGCTTGAGGGCTGCCAGCACTCGGTGTTTGAACTCATTTCAAACTCGGTAGACGAGGCGAGAGAGGGACACGGCTCGGTCATCTCGGTTACCGTTTACAAAGATCATTCGATCGAAGTTGACGACCGGGGGCGCGGTGTGCCGCTCGGATGGAATGAAAAGGAAAAGCGCTGGAACTGGGAGCTGATTTTCTGCGAACTTTATGCCGGCGGAAAATACAACAACAACGCCAATTACGCCGCTTACGAGTATTCGCTCGGCATCAACGGTCTCGGCGCCTGCGCGACGCAATACAGCTCCGAATGGATGACGGTAATAAGTTATGACGGCGCAAACTCTCACACGATAAACTTCAAAAAAGGCAACGCCGACGGCGATCTTGTCACAACTCCCCTGCCCAAATCAAAAGGCCGAACCGGCACAACCATCCATTGGAAGCCGGATTTAGAGGTATTTACCGAGATTGACATCCCGCTCGATTGGTTTGTTACAACCCTGAAACGGCAGTCGGTGGTCAACGCCGGGGTGAAATTCCTGCTTCGATATGAAGTTGACAAGGGTTTTGAGGAGCAGGAGTTCATCTATGAAAAAGGTATCGTAGACTATGTCGGAGAATTGGCGGGGGAAAATCCGCTTACCGAGCCGGTCGACTGGAAAACCGAAACCAAGGGGCGGGACCGCGCCGACAAGGATGAATATAAGCTGAAAATCGAGGTGGCATGCTGCTTTTCAAACACCGCCGCCTGTATCGAATATTACCACAACTCCAGTTTCCTTGAATACGGCGGCTCGCCGGACAAGGCGGTAAAGTCCGCGTTTGTATACGCCATCGACAGATACCTGAAATCGATCGGCAAATACAACAAAAACGAAGGAAAGATAAGTTTTTCCGATATTCAGGATTGCCTCGTGCTTGTGACAAACTGTTTTTCGACCGTTACAAGTTACGAAAACCAGACGAAGAAGGCGATAACGAACAGCTTTATCACCCAGGCGATGACCGATTTCCTCAAACATTCGCTTGAAATATATTTCGCCGAAAATCCGGTCGAAGCCGAGAAGATTGCAGCGCAGGTGCTTGTAAACAAGCGTTCCCGCGAGGCGGCGGAAAGCACCCGGCTGAACATCCGTAAAAAGCTGACCGGGTCTATCGATATCGCAAACCGTGTCGAAAAATTCGTCAACTGCCGCTCGAAAGACCCGGCGGTACGCGAACTGTATATAGTTGAGGGAGACTCGGCGCTGACTTCCTGCAAACTCGGCCGGGACGCGGAGTTTCAGGCGATAATCCCGGTGCGCGGAAAGACGCTGAACTGCCTGAAATCGAGCTATGAGCGTATCTTCAAAAGCGAGGTAATCACCGACCTTCTCCGCGTCGTCGGCTGCGGAGTTGAGCTTGACAGCAAAGTCAAAGGCGATCTGCCGAAATTCGACCTCGAGTCGCTCCGCTGGAACAAGATAATAATCTGCACCGACGCCGACAAGGACGGGTATCAGATACGGACGCTGATTTTAACCATGTTCTACCGCCTGCTGCCGACGCTTATCGAAAAAGGGCTGATTTATATCGCGGAATCTCCGCTTTATGAGATAACCTGCAAGGATCAGATTTATTTTGCTTATAACGAAACCGAACGGAACAATATCGTCAGGGGCTTAAAAAACGCGAAGTATACAATTCAGCGCTCCAAGGGGCTCGGCGAAAACGAGCCGGAAATGATGTGGCAGACGACGATGAACCCGGTGTCAAGGCGGCTGATACGGATAATGCCCTGCGACGACGACGACACGGCCCGAATGTTCGACATCATGCTCGGTGACAACATCGCGGCGCGCCGGGAATATATCTTCCAGCACGGCAGAAAATTTCTCGACGACGCCGACATATATGACGGAGACGACTGATATGGCTTCCGCGGAAGAGGCGCGGTTTTTCGAATAACCGTCGGGAGAGGATATGGGAAACGAACGGGTAGTTTTTATATACGGACGCAGCGGCAGCGGAAAAACGCAGGAGACGGTTAAGCGTGTGCTCTGGGAGCTTTCCGCGGGGCAGTCTGTGACACTTATCGTGCCGGAACAGCAGGCGGTACAGACGGAGAGGCTTATCGCCGCCGCGGCGCAGAGACAACAGCCGGTTATTCCGACGCTCGGTCTCGACGTCGTTAATTTCAGCCGTCTGGCGAACCTGATTTTCCGCGAATACGGCGGGCTTGAATACGATTATCTTGACCGCGGCGGCCGTCAGCTTCTGATGTGGCGGGCGGTCTCCGACTGCGCTCCCGAACTGAGGGAATATCTGCGCGGCGGGGCGTCCGCGTTCAAAAAAGGGGAGCTTTCCTCCTCCGACCGCGACCTTATTGCGGCGCTGCTGTCTAAGTCCGACGAATTCAAAAACTGCCGCATTGCGCCGGAACGGCTTATCGAGGCTCAAAACCGGCTTGACCCGGAAAATGACGCGAGGCTGATAAGAAAGCTGTCCGATCTGCGGCTTATAACCGAGCGGTATTCCGCGCTTCTGGGCGGACGCGCCGACCCGCCGGACGACATGGCGGCGCTCTGCGACATACTCGAAAAACATGATTATTTTAAAGACAGAGCCGTTTATTTCGACTCATTTGTCAGCTTTTCTCCGGCGCAGTATGATGTAATTCGGTATATAATCGCGCAGGCGAAGAGGTGTGTTTTTACATTCCCGCTGCTTCCGGAAGACAGCGGCGGGATGTATCGTCTGCCTGCCGAAACGGCTGTTAAGATACGCAAAATAGCCGACGAATACGGTGTCGGCGTCACCGGCGTTGAGCTGCGGCGGCGTCCGCGCTTTGAACGCTGCAATGACATTCCCCTCTTTGCCGACGCGCTTTTCGATTACTCAAAATCAACACCCGAAGTCGAAAAAAAGTCGTTTGAGATTTTTTCCGCCGGTGATATCTACGAGGAGGCGGAATTTGTCGCGCGGGACATCCGCAGACGGGTGCGGCTTTCGTATGAAAATTCCAAGCCTGTCGGCGCAGAGCGCCGGCTGGCAGAAACCGCGGGCGGGGTAAACCCCGCAGACGGTTTGCGCTGGCGGGATTTTGCCGTGGTTACGCGCGACATGGGGGGCTATGACGGCGTCATTGATGCGTTCCTGGATATGTACGGTATACCGTTTTTCATCTCGGCGCCGGTTCGCATCGATTCAAAGCCGCTGATACGGACTGTCTTGTCAGCTATCGCCGTTATCGCCGGAAATTGGCGGCTGGTTGATGTTATAAGCTACCTGAAATCGGGCGGTTTTACCGGTCTTTCCCCTGACGAGACGCGAGCCGTCGAAAGCTACGCCGAAACCTGGAGCATAAACGGCAGAGCGTGGCATAGAGCCGACTGGAATATGAATCCGCGCGGGTTTATCAAACCCGATGAAAATGACCTTGCCGAGCTTGAAAAATTAAATATTCTTCGGCAAAGGTTTACGGAACCGCTGCTTCGGCTCGGCAAAGTATTTGAAACTCCGGCGACGGTCGCCGATATCTCGCGCAGTCTTTACGGTTTTATCGAGGAATTGGGTCTTGCGGAAAAAGCAGAGGCGGCGGAAGCGGCGGCTCCCGAAGAAGGGATAATGACTTTATGGGGAGCTTTGATGTCGGCTCTCGACCGGCTTTTTGAAATCGCCGGGGATTTGAAAGCGGATGCGATACAGTATCTGTCGCTTCTGACCTTGGTCATTGAATCAAGTCCCGTCGGGCGTCTGCCGATGCTGCGGGACTGCGTGAATATCAGCCGCGCGGACATGATGCGGCTTGACGATGTGAAATACGTTTATATTATCGGCGCAAACGAGGGGGGCTTCCCTGCCGCATCGCCGGAAGACCGGCTGCTCGATTCGTATGACCGGCAGCTGCTTTTAAAAGCCGGACTTGAGCTGCCGCCGTCGGGAGCAGACAGAGGCGGAGACGAGTTGAGATACTTCTACAACGCTTTTACCGCCGCTTCGCAGGGGGTTTTTATTTCCTTTCCGAAACAGAGCCTTGACGATAAAAAACTCTTTACATCCGAACCGGTAAAGCGGCTTTTGAAGCTTTCCGGCTCGGAACCTGTCGATATTTCTTTAATTCCTCCTCAGGAGCTTGCCGAGGAGAAGGACAGTTCGTTCCGGCTGATAAATCAAATGAAAGACACCGCCGCCGGAGAAGCATTATTGAAGCTATACTCCGGCGACGCCGAGGGGCAGCGGCGGCTTTTGGCGATGGAAACACCGCTTGACGCCGACGCCGACCGGCTGAGCGAAGCCGCCATCGCAACGGTTTACCACAAAAAGAGCATATATCTTACCCAGACAAAGCTGCGAAAATTCGCGAGCTGTCCTTTCAGCTACACCTGCGACGACCTGCTTCGGCTTACCGAGAACCGCCGGGCGAAGTTTGAAAATTCCGATATCGGCTCTCTTGCGCATACCGTGCTTGAAAGCTTTATCAAAAGCCGCCTGAATGAAGACGGAACGGTTGATACCGATGTTACCGACGAAGAAATCGCGCGGGAAGTCGACGAAATCATCGACGCGCTGGCGGAGGAATTTATAAACGGCGGGACAATTTCAAAGCGGATGGCGGCGATGCTGCGCAGAGTGAAAAAGCGGGTCTGCCTTATACTGCGGCAGTTGATGGACGAATTCAGCCAGAGTGATTTTCGCCCGATTTTGTTTGAATTTCCGATAGGACTTTCGGGTTCGCCTTCGATGGCGTCATTCGAGATACCGCTTGACGGAGGGTGGAGCGCTTATCTCAAAGGGCGGGTGGACAGGGTGGATTCGTATCGGTCGGAAGACGGAAAGACCTGGTTCCGCGTCTGCGACTATAAAACCGGATATGAAAAATTCCGCATAGACGAGCTTGAAACCGGACTTTCTCTCCAGATGCCGCTCTATCTTATCGCTATCTGGCGGGGCAGTTCCGATTACATACGCAGAGCGCTGGGCTCGTCCGACGGAGAGCTTAATCCAGCCGGGGTGCTATATTTTATGGCTCAGCCGAAAAAGCCGGTGCTGCGCGGTCCGTCGGATGCCGAGGAAATAAAGGAGGCGGCTTTATCCGCCTTTACAACCGAGGGCATGCTGCTTTCCGACAAGGAACTGCTTGAAGCTATGGATAAAGAACTCAAAGGGCGATTTGTCTTTGCAAAGCTCACCTCCCGCGGAAACCTGTCAAAAAACAAGAATATTATTTCGGAAGAAGAATTCAAGCTGAAATGCGACGATGTTATCACCTATACAAAAGACTTCGCCCGAAGGATGCGCAGCGGGGAAACAACGATATCGCCGCGGATGATCGACAGTCAGCGCTATTTCTGCGAATTTTGCCCGAATTCGCCTGTCTGCCGGAGGATAAACGACCCGGCAAGGCAGTCCGACGAAGGTTTCGAGGAGGATTGACAATGCCGAAACTTACCAAGGCTCAGCTTTCCGCCGTCGAAGCCAAAAACCGGAATATCCTTATCTCCGCAGCCGCCGGCTCGGGAAAAACTCATACGCTTACACAAAGGCTGATAAAAGGTATAACCGACGGCAGACATGAGGTGTCGCGGCTCTGCGTCGTCACCTTCACAAGGGCGGCGGCAGCCGAACTTAAGCGGCGGATACACTCGGCGCTTGAAGAGGCTGTTTTAAAAGCCGAAGGAGACAGAGAGACGATTAATCGGCTGACAAGGCAGATAAACGACCTGCCGGGGGCGAGAATTTCCACGATCGACAGCTTCTGCCGGTCGCTTTTGCAGTCGAATTTCGAGGCTTTGGGGCTTGCCGCCGGGGTTCGTCTCAGCGATGAAAACGAAGCCGCCATGATACGCGAAGCGGCGATGGAGCAGACGCTTGACGAGCTTTCGGAAAGCGACGGGGAGGGATATCCCGCCTTCGGCTTCTTCGGAGGATTTAACCGCTTCATCGACCTTTACGCTCGTGACCGCGACGACAGAGCCGCCGCGGAATTCATCCGTCTTTATATAAAGCTGTCCGGATATCCTGACGGAAAGGCTTTGCTTTTAAAATCGGCGGA